>NZ_JBXANP010000020.1:0-75909 GCF_058801745.1 Rugamonas sp. GW822-FHT03B10
GCGGCCGCCGGCAGCGCCATGGCGGCGCTCATGACGGCCGACGCGTATGCCGATCGATTACGACCGGATTGGCGAGGTCACCAAATCCTTTATCGCTACCTCATTTCCCGCATAACGTAGCACCGACATTGGTGCCGAAAGATTGGTAAAGTGCGCTGCCGTTGCTGGTATAAATTCCACCGTTCTGGAAAAAGCTCGCGGTTGAAGTGTCGTACACCCACATCCAAACAGTGCCTGTGGACTGTGCATTGAACGAACCAAACGACCATCTACTTCCCCCAATGTTGAAAACGTACGAATAGCTGCCGGCAGTGAAGAGCTTTGACCATGTCGCGGTATACCCAGCCGGGCAGCCGGGAACAGTCGAGCCGACAGTGAGCACTGGTACCGTTTCTGCATATGCGCTGCTCGTAGCTTGAATGATGACGGTAGGCGGCTGCGTGGCGGCATTTTGATTGACGCGCGCGACCGCGCCACCTGGGTTGCTGGTGGCGGCATAAGAGCCTCCGGACAGGCTCTTGACCGTCACAGCGCCATTCGCCTGGACCGCGGCCGCCTGATGCGCCCAGTCGATCGGGCCGGCCGCCGCCGGGATCGCGAGCGTGGCAAGTAATATCATGGCGCGTGCCGGCGCGCTGCGACCGGATTGGCGAGGGCATCAGGGAAAGCATTTTGAGTAGGACTTGATAGCAACAGACGCCACTTGAACCAGCGCGTTACCGCTTGAGTATGCGGAGTTGGCGTAAGCGCAAGTCGCATCTGAACTACAGGTAACTACTGGGAATGTAGCTGCGCTGTATGACGAGCCAAGTATGGCCATCATCAGCGCGCTTGATGGAGCGTTCGGATATGAGGAAGCTGGCGGGAAAAACGACATGAGGCCTGTGAATTTTCCAGTTGCGACATCAATTTTACCTACGCCCATTCGTGGCAGCGTGTCTTGCGCAGAGCCAGTCGGAGGCATCACAACATAGCAGTCATCTTTATAGTTAAACGGAAGCCCTCCGCCTGTGGCCTGAATGATGACGGTAGGCGGCTGTGTGGCGGCATTCTGGTTGACGCGCGTCACCGCGCCACCTGGGTTGCTGGTGGCGGCATAAGAGCCTCCGGACAGGCTCTTGACCGTCACAGCGCCGTTCGCCTTGACCAGGCTGTTCTGGTGGGCCCAGTCGATCGGCCCGGCCGCTGCCGGCAGCGCCACGGCAGCGAGGACGGCTGCGGCGCACGTCGACGCGCTGCGACCGGATTGGCGAGGGCATCATGGTTGATTGGCACGGCTATTTCGAGCAGATGGCTGCGCTCCATGTCGAATATGGTCCGCTATATCCACCCTGGCACGATTGGCTACCTCCCTGTACAAAGGTCTCGGTCCCACTACCGTTGTACATGTACGATGGCTTGAAATCCGCGAGCCACACCGCGTATCCCGATCCGCCACCGCCACTGTAAGGTTGATAGACAAGGCTCCATCGGCTCCCCGCCGCATTAAAGACAGCAGGCGGACCGCTATTCTGACTAGGACAACCTGTTCCTGTCGTCACGAAAATGCGCGTGTATGCCGCCGGGCAGGATGGAGGTGTCGCTCCTGCAATAAGCATGGGGACTGTCTCGTTGTAGCCGCCTCCGGTGGCCTGGATGATGACCGTCGGCGGCTGCGTGATAGCGTTCTGGTTGGCGCGCGCCACTGCCCCTGCCGGGTTGCTGGTGGCCGTATAGGAGCCGCCAGACAGGTTCCTGACGGCCACGGCACCGTTTGCCTGGACCGCGCCCGCCTGGTGCGCCCAGTCGATCTGGCCAGCTGCCACCGGCAGCGCCAGGGCTGTCCAGAGGGCCGCAGCGCACGTAGACGCGCTGCGACCGGATTGGCGAGGGGATCCTAAAAACTAATGCAGGCCAATCTGAGAGTGTTATTGCACGTCGCATTCTGATTACCCCAACTAGTACCCGCCGGTGTGCCGCTGTAGGCTCGCGCTGTGAGCGAACCGCTTCCGCTGGTCCACGCTGCACAATAGTTAGTCGAGGCATCATTCAGCCAAGCTGAGAGCTGCCCAGTTGGGACTACGCCAGATTGAATTCTACCGGCTTCAGCAAATTTCCAACCGGAGCCGAACTCAGCAGCGCATTTTGCGTCTGCACCGGAAACGCCACCTAAGTTTCCTGTATATGTCGCCGTTGTCATCATAAGTATAGGAGTGTTTGATGCCGTCGCTTGAATGATTACCGTAGGTGGCTGCGTTACGGCATTTTGGTTGCCGCGTGCGACCGCCCCCGCCGGGTTGCTCGTGGCGACGTAGGAGCCGCCCGACAGGGTCTTAACCGTCACAGCACCGTTCGCCTGGACCAGGCCAGCCTGGTGCGCCCAGTCGATCGGCGCGGCGGCCGCCGGCAGCGCCATTGCGGCGCTCATGACGGCCGACGCGTATGCCGATCGATTACGACCGGATTGGCGAGAAAGCGTTAAGCCCGTTTTCATCAAAATTTTTTGCAATTTATTCATCATTTATTCTCCCTTCCAGATACGCCAGTAATAAGCCGCGAACGCCTTGTCGACGATGTTCGTCGGCGGCCGTGGATCGGGCACTGCGTGCCCGTCCTCGATCAATTTCACGTTGAAGGGTGCAGAGCGGATCCACACCACCACCTCGTCGTTGTTGTAGAACTCAAAGCGCGCGTCTGCGGTGCGTGCATCCGCGACAGCTGCTGCTGCGCCATACAAATTCGTGAGCCGCGTGTCAGCGATACGAACGGTGGACTGGACGAAACGATCACCAGCTGGCGTCAAGATCACCAGCTGCCCGTTCTTGTCGACACCAACCATATTGCCGTACACGACGCGCGGCTTCGCGCCATCGGACTCCTGGTGCACCATGGCACGCATGTGCCATCGCGTAGCGCGGTAAAGCGCCCCGCAACGCACCTGTGCCCCAGTTACCCCAATGGTCCTGAAGAAATCATTCTCGGGCAGCGCCGCGAAACTACCACCCAGCACCATCACCGAAGCCGCCACGACCAACACGCGAAACGTCAGCGGGTGGTCGTAACGAAGGTTTTCAAGAAATTCGATCAACAGGCTCATCCTTTCTTTAGTTAGCCGAAGCCATGCGAACCACAACCGACTTCTTGCCGATACTGATCGTCGCGCCGTCCCCTTTTACCCCAGCCAGCGTTGGAGCGATGGGTGCTTTTCCTGGGGGCATAAAGGCCAACTCATCCATCTTTTCGCCGACCGAGTAAAACCGGCCGTTGATGACAGCCCCGTTGTCGGAAATCGCGCTCACGAAGGCGCTTTGCTGCACCAGCTGAACATAGTCGGGCTCCGGCGGTTCCGGTGGTTTAGGCAGCTCGAGCGCTTTCGCCTCCTCTGGCCGTTTGAATAGCTTATCCAAGCTGTCATCGGCCTGTTGCTCAGCACGGATCGCTGCTTTCTGTTTCACCCACACAGGATAGAAAGCCTTGGTATCGGTGCTCACTTGCTGGGACTGGACACGCTTCAGCTTCATCACGTCCAGGTCCGACAGCTTCTGATTCACCCAGTTTCCGGAACCCCAGATCACGGCGATTGCTCCGAGCACGCCGCCGTAAAACAGGTACGCGGAATCCCTGCTCGACATTGCTTTTTTGATTGCCATGTGTTCGTCCTTATCCGTTACGCAGCAGCACGCAGAAGTCACCCAACTTCGCAATCGGGAAAGCCTTGTCGCCCTCGAGTGAAATAGTTCCCAGAGAAATATCAGGACGCTTTGCGAGGCGGTCAACGCCCATCAGCAGCTTCTCGTAGTTGTCTGCGGCCACGAGGAAATTGGTGCCGTTTCCGCTTCCCGTCACCAAGCAAAACTTCGTCACTCCAAGGGGCATATTGTTCTGTGTGATCTGCTCGATCTTCAACAGGTGCATGTTGTCCCGATCCGTCTGCAGGCCATACCGTTCAAGCCCCAAATGCGCTGCCAAGCCCACCAGGTCCTGGATGGAGTCGGCGCGCTGGAAGCTGTGGTCCCACTTATCACGTGTGGCAGCGAGCGCACGGTAAGATTGCTTCCAGCGCACCACCGTCTCGGTCTGCTCGGATTGCTCCTGGACCTTCACATGCAGCGTTTTCATCGCGATGGTGCCCTGGTATACAAACATGGCGGCAACAGCGGCCGACGCCATCCAGACGATCTTATTGACCTTCTCGTTAGCCATGAATAAATCCTTCGACAGTAAATACGCGGCGGTCCTTGTCCTCGGACACGCCATCTTGGGTCAACCGCAGCGACAGGCCGGTTCCGCCGGCCAGCTGGCCCAGCACCTCGCGCGCCTGATCAATCGCAGAGGACGCGGTCTTCGGCACCGAGATACGGATCTGCGCGTCCGCAACGCGATCCGTTGTGATCAGGTCCTGATTCTTCCCGCCATCAGCATTGATGATCGGATTCGCCGGGCTCTGCCCGACGATCGGAGCCGACACGCTCGGTGCCGGCAATCGGAGCTCGATGATCTGTACGCCTGGCAAGACTCCAATGCCCCGGACAATTTGCAGGACCTTATCAGGCAACACGTCCTGCTTACGCGGCGTCTCCATGAAAATTCGCCTCTGGTTCATCACATCGATATACGCGGAGTCGATGCCGCCGGTCTCGCGAAGCGCGGGGTCGTTGACGGCCTCCTTGAAATTTCGCTGAGCACCATCCCACTCAGTCCAGGAGACCCCGATGACGCCGGCGTTGTAGAGCACGCCAATGGCGGCAACCGCCACCGGAAGTATGAACTCCGCGTGCGAATTCATACTCCGGGATATTGGTGCGTACTTTGCGTGCTCGAGTGCCGACTCGCCCACGTACTCGACACCATCGAGTCCCCAGTCCGAAAGCGGCGCTGCTTGCTGGATCTTTGCCTCGGGATAGTCTGAGCGGATCTTTGCTACAACGGCATCCGCACTGGCGCGGAAGCGAATATCGCCGCGATCCGGCAGCACCTGGTCATACAGGGCGACCAGGCGAGCACCCTCGAAAACCAGCACATCGACGTGGCAGGCCATGCCGTCACGCTCGATGCCACCCACCAGTGCCACGATGCCCTTTGTCTGGCCTCGCAGATGGCGCGCCCAGCTCACACCCCACGCAACGTAGGTGTCAATCAACGCCGCGAAGCGCGTCTTCTCCCAGCCGACCAGCGAGGGATTCAAATAGGTGTAGACCTTCGGCGTGTCCTTTTTAAAACTGGCGAGAAGGCCCTTGGCGGCCTCGCGCGGGCGTTGCGCCACAAACCCCTTGGGAGGCTCGGCACGCGCGTTCATGGTGGCGTAGACCAGGTCTCCGCCACCGATCAACACTTTGCGGTTGCTGGCTGCCTTCAGCTCCTGCAGGCTCTCCACCGCGACGTACTTCGATGTTTTCATGCTCGTCTTCCTAAATTAGTGGAGATTGCGGATTGCCGAGAAGGTCGGAGAATAAACCGCGAACAGGACCAGTGAAATCAATGCTCCGGCTAGCGCCGTGGCAAGAACCTTTCCTACCTCGATACCACGTTCAATCCTGAGGATGCCGGCCTTGATGAGCTCTGGCGCAACGACGTTCATCTGGTCATCGATCCGGCCCGTCTTGTCACCGACCAGAAACGCCCTGCGAATGAACAAAGGCCAGTCATGACGAGCATCGTCAGCGGCAAGGTTCGCAACGTTCGCGGCATAGCTCACTGGGAAGTTGTTGACAGAAATATCCCGTACGAAGGCTTCAAAGCCTAGTTGGCGCGACTCAGGGAGAGATCCCACCGTGAGATTGATACTGCGGTCCAGCGCAATGCCGGCGGAAAACATCAGGCTCATATACTTGGCCCAGATGCCAAACGAAAGCAGGTGCAGTCCCTCGCCTACGATCGGGATGCGCAGCCCAAACTCCATCATGGTTTTCTTACCCTCCTCGCTCTGACCCCACTTTGCTCCGAAAAAGATACCCGCAACGATGCCGGCGGCAACAAACACCCAGGACTTCGCGAAGAAAGACTCCATGGCGAACGCCAGGCCCGTCATGAAATTGCCGTCCGCCTTCAAGCCAAGCGACCTCGTTGCCATTGGCACCGCAGTGATCATCACACCGATAAAGGCCATGATGGCGGAAAGCGCCATCCCTACCGGATAGTTAAGTCCCATCAGGGTCTTCCTGAGCTCCAACTGGATGCCGACCGCATCCGTGATCCTGGAGAAGACGGCCTCCATGGTGCCCGATTCTTCCGCGGCCCTGACTGCGCCCACCAGCGCTTCAGGCCAGATATGCTGAAGCGAGGTAGACAATGGGTTACCCGCTTCAATACTAGCGCGGGTATCCTCCCAAAACTCCGCGTAGGCAGGCTGGGAGGCGACCATCGTTTCGACAGCCTCCAGCACATCGACTTGCGCGCGGAACTGGCTAGCGAGCGAGCCGGATGCTTCCCAAATTTCCCTCAAAGTCATCATGTCCCTACCCCTTAGCCGAAGAACAGAATTGACTTCAGCTCGACCTGGCCGATCTCGACAAGCTTGAGACCAGATTGAAGCAAGGTCAGGGTTTTGGAACGAATCAAGCGCTTCTGTGTCCGCACGTCCTCACGATTGAGCAGTGCATAGGCCGCGTCTTTGATCTCACGCGTGAACTGCAAGATTTCCAGAACGGGAATCTCCCCATCGAAACCTTCTTCGCATCCCGGATTGCGGTCTGGATCGGTTGGGTCGCAGCCCTTCGGATTCGCTCGCGTCAAAGACTCCGGCATCGTCGACGTCTCATCACCGACCATGGCCTTGTTCTTTTCAAATAGGCGACGCTCTTCTTCGGTCGGCTCACTGTGCTCGATTCGGCACTTAGGGCAGATGCGCTTCACCAGGCGCTGTGCAATCGACAGCGAGAGCGCCTCCGCCAAGAGATAGTGCAGCTTGTCAGGCACTTCCTGCGCGATCATCTCGATCGCGCGCATCGAATCGCTCGCATGGGTAGTAGTGAGCGCTAGGTGGCCGGTGTTGCTGAAGCGGATGACGAACTCCGCACTCTCCGCGTCGCGGATTTCGCCCACGATCACCGCGTCGATATCGTGCCGCTTGTATGCTCGCAGCGTGACAGCAAAGCGCTGATCCTCTGGGACGCGAGGCGAAGCTTGGACGTGCATCACGCCAGTAAGATGCCGCTCGATGGGATCTTCAACGGACGGGATCTTCATTTCGTCGCCGTACTCGTCGACGTACTCGCCGACAGCGCCTGCGATCGTGGTCGACTTGCCGTTGTTGACTGGTCCGGATACCAGAATTAACCCTTGCGGCATCACGACGGCATCGCGAATAATTTGAATGATATCCGCGGGAATATTCAGGTCCGCCAGTCGAATCGACTGCTCCTTGTTTTGGAACAGTCGAATGGAAACTGAGCGCAAATCCTTTATCTCACCCAGGTGGTTCAACGGGATAAAGTTCAGACGCATAAACGCCGATGCAGTCGGCGATCGGTAGTTGATTTGCCCGTCCGCCGGCTTGAGCAACTTCGTGCCGGCACTGTTCGCCGCCGCTTTCTGCAGCAGCAAGTTGATTGCCTTGTTGGTCATCGGCGCGCTGAGAATGGTACGCGCCACTTTGCGGCCGCTGCCATTCGCGTTCGTGAACTCACCGTTCACATTGCGGAACGGCTCAATCAGCCTTCCCCATTTTCGAATGCGGATCTCACTGGTGCCATTCCTGAATGGCTTGATCCAGACATCGGAAGCACCGACGTTCAGCGCATGGTCCAGTACGCGCACGAGCTGCCGTTCTTCCTCGGTGGTTACCGAAGCGATATCGCGAACGTTCCACGCACGAATTTCGCCCTCGAGCTGCTCCTGCGAACTTTCGGCGTTCGCATTCATCTTCAGGAGTGTGGCAACGTCATCCGCCGCCCCCACGGCCAGCAGCGGTGGACGCCCGCGCAAGAACAGGTGAATAGGATCGGTGCGCTTCGCTGCCGCCCCCTCTACGGAGTAGTTCAGCATCGGCTGGAACTGCGAGAACACCAACACGGGTACAACGCCTTCAACGAGCATGAGCACCGCGTTGAGCTGGTCGCAGATCTGATGCACGCGACTTTCTTCCATCGCTGCGTCGTAATGGGTCAGCGCCGACAGGCGATCGTAATATGGATAACCATGCTGAAGCGCAAGCACGCCTTCCATCTGGGGCAGCACGCTACTCGGCTCCTGGTCGGCGCAATGAGCCAAAAACTTCACGTCCTTATCGGCCGGCTTCGACTGGAGCAGCTGGTCGCGCCTCTCTGCAGTGAGGATACCCCACTGAACCAAGATCTCTCCAGTCTTCAGCGACTGGGCCAGCGCTGATTTCTCTGCCAACGCGAGGATTTCATCGGTTGGGCTCTTCCATCCCCACCCCTCGGCCAACTTCTTGGCGTCGGGTTTCGTCTTGTAGGGAACGACGTTGCTCGCTGCTTCCATATTCTTACTTTCGATAACTCAGGTTCGGTCGTTCGCGACCAGGATTGGCACGCCCGATGAATTGGTAATTGGCGTCTCGCTCACCAAGATGATGTGGGCAGCGCTCACGAACTGGTATGCGATCTTGTTCCCCCACTGGTTGAACATATCGCCGCAGTCAATCGGGATTCCCTGGTACTGGTATTGCCCTGTGCAGGCTGTGGCCGATCCGGCATACCCGACCAGCGCAGCGAGCGACGTTATGCTGTTAGCGCCCAGAGCGACGTTTCCAGCGTCTACGGACGGATACGCCCCCTTGGAGTTGTAATAGTTCGCAAATTTCTGATCCAACCGGTGCAAGCGGCCCTGCTCCGTGGCCAGCTGATCATTGAAGACCTCACGCGACTCGATGCGGAACCACATGCTCCGGCTGTTGCCGCACCACGCATTCGCTTCAGTAGCGTAGCCGCCAGCACCGCAGCTGTTCGCCGCGAGATAGCTCGCGGCCGTCGTTCCCGTCGAGGGGTCATTGGTAAACAAGACCGCGCGCTGGAAGGTCCACATCGAATCAACGATAGAGCCACTAACGCCGTAACCCTGCCAGTTGTTCATCAGCCCTGTGGTGTATTCGTAGCCAGGTGTACTCGCGAGCGCCCCCAACGAGGCCGGCATCACGCGGTAGTTCTGCACGTATTCAGCCAAAGCCTCTGACAACCGGACCATTTGCTGCGCCCGCGCTTTGGAAAAATACGCGTTTGCCAACCGCTCGAATCGGTCAGATACCTGATCGGATAGATATCCGACCAGGACGAACACGGCGATAACGGCGGCCACGTACATCGGCGTTGACCTTTACTGCTTGATCACCGTGACGGTACGCTGACCGCTGGTCGGCGCGCCGTACTGGATCACAGCACTGGTCGTGTCGCCAGCTGCGACCAGCGCCGTGAGCGACTTGTTATACTTCTGAGCCATAGCCAATACGATGTCGTCCGGGACTGCGGCAAAGCTGACCTGCAGTGGGTTGGTGCCGCCGCCGGCGAACGAGACCACGTAGTCCAACACCTGGTAGACACCAGCGGTCGAGGTGGCTGCCCCGACTTCCGTCATCGCTTTGGCCTGCGAACCGGCCCAGCATGTCTGGAAGGTGGCGGAAACGTTCGCCACGCCGCCGAAAACCACGTCCGATACAGTCTTGCCGGCCGCCGGTATCACGGAACCTGTGATATCTGTGGCTTTGCCGCAGCCCTTCACGCCGACGTTCCATACGTTGTTGATTTGATCTGCCGAACGAATCAGCGCCGTGCTCTTGCTCGGCAGGAACGCGTCCTTGATCTGGTTGCCGAATGCGGCGATCAGGATGCCCAGAATAACCACTACAACGAGCAGCTCCACCAGGGTAAAACCGCGTTGAGCAACACGCCGGATATTCGAATGCTTTTTCATGACTGTTTTGCCTTTCAATTTGCCCGCAGGCTGTTTAAAAATATGAAGAAAAATTAATTTCACGTAAGCTCAAAAACTGAGCACGACGTTATTCCCTGTCGCCACGGAATCTGGTGCACTGCCGCTGGACACGCTGGCACGGATCCGAAACGCGCCGTAGAACGGAGCCGTATTTGCACCCTTAGTTCCGGTAGGATCGTAATCACGGCAATATTCGATCGCGCCGCCCCACGCGGTGGAGCCGAGCTCGGTACTGGTGAGGCCCACGGTCTGCAAGATCGACGCGTCAGTCGATAGGTTGTACCAACCATCACGGCAGGCCTGGTTCGTACCTGGGTTTTGACCGGATAACGACGCCACGCCAGCGGGGTACCAGTTTGTGGTGTCCGCCGCGATCGCCTTTTGCTGAGCTGCGCGATAGTACGAGACAAAGTAGTCGCGCAACTTGTCCAGATTGTTCGTCGTTTTAGTCAACATCGAGCGCTGCACCGGCAGCGATGAGACAATGCTGGCCGCGCCATCGGTCCCGGCGGTAGTCCACGCGGTGTAGTTCAATGCCGTCAGCGCTAGACTGGTGCCGGGAACACCCGTCGCAGCAGTGGGATTGCACGCGGTCGTCGACTGATTACAGGCGGTCATGTAAATCGCACCATACTGATAGGTCAAAGTAACGAGCGGGCCGGATTGGAAGTACATCGGGATCTGCTGCGTTAGACCCGTCACCAGTTGGTAGACGCGAACGCTCGCCCCCACAGTACCGTCGTCATTAATCTCCGTGATGGGCACACCTTGTTGCGTCAGCTTTTGTTTCAGCGCGATGCCATTCGCGGTGACATCCGACGGATTGAATACTGTGGACGTATAACCGCCGCCCGTATATGGCGGCGGCAATGCGCCCGCCGCACCCACCGCGAGGTTCTCCTGTGCATATGACACCAAGGCATCGGCGATGTATCCGTTTTGCAGTTTCGTCTTCTCGATGCTCGCGCGCGTCCACGAGCTGGCGATTGAACCGAATACCGGTGCCATCGCCACTGCCAGGATCGAGATCACAAGCGCGACGATGAGCAGTTCGACGAGCGTAAAGCCACGCTGCGAATTTGGTATACGCTTTCTCATGATCAGAGCTCAGTCAAGTTGACCTTGAGGGCGAAGTAATACGTCCCGCCAGTCCGCGTCGACAGCTTCGAGCCGAATACACCGCCAATGGGGCCATCAGTGCCCGGGATGCCGTTCTCGTTGGTCGTCAGCAGATCCTCCGATTGCCCACCAACGATGATCAGGTCACCTTCGCGCATGATCACTTCGCCGCCAAGCTTCAGATCGCCGACGATAGGAACGGTCTGCGACAAGGAAACCGGCGTCGATCCGATGGCGAACTGCTGCTGGAACGAGCGCTCACCTTCCTTCAAGGCGCTTCGCAATTTGAACGTGGCACGCACGGTCCCGGTCGCAATGTCAAAGCGCGGGAATATCTGCAGCTCGGTGCCCAAATCTACAGGTACCAGAACAGTATTCGTGGCCTGCACTGCCGCGCCGGTGTTGCCGGTGGTAGCGTTTTGCTGCACCAGGGGGAAGAAGTCATGAATGAACTTGGAATAGGTGCCGGGCACGCCAGAAGTGGTAGCCACGCGCGGCTTCTGCACAACCGACGAGGACGTATATTCCTCCAGATAGTCGTTGAAGATGGCCAGACCATCGGCGTTGGACACGATACCGAGCAGCGCACCGCCGACGTCCTGCGAGCCGGCAGACACGTTAGGGATGTTACTACCAGGGTTAAACCCAACGGTGACTCCGCCAGCGGCATTGTTCGACAGCACGGCACCATAGCGGCCTTTTGCGAACTGCGCGAACTTGCGGATGTCCAGCGCTTCTTTCTTGTTCCGGCCGCTCGACACAAGAACTAGCCTGCCTTCGAACGACATCAGGGTGTTGAACGCGCGCGCAGTGCGGGTGAAATAGGTATCAAGATCTGAGAGCACCCAGTGTGGGGCCTGGACCCAAATCGCGCCCGTCTCCGGATTCAATGAGAACGTGCCAATTTTTTTCGACACGTACAGATCGGCGACAGCGCTGCTTGCATCACCTGGCTGACCGGATCCCACTGGCGGAGCCTGCAGCGTAGGGTTGAGCTGCGTCGGCAGTCCATTCGCCATTGGAAGGCCTGGCAACGCTGGCAGTGCGCCGCCGGCCATTAGTGGGGAACCGCGGCTTGCAGATGCCTTGGGAACAGGGATAAGTACCTGCAGGCGGCTTGTGAGTTCACGCGATAGCGCACCCCAATAGTCTTCGTTGTTCGACACGCCGATGCCACCCGAAGAATCGCTGTTCGAACTGGATGCGACCTGCGTCCCGCCGGAGCCGGACTGACCGCCAGTTGTAGGCTGGGCGCCCGTCTGACCACCGCTATTCTGACCTACACCGCCTGATTGGCCGCCCTGCCCGCTCTGAGTCCCCTGTTGGCCAAGTCCCGACTGCTGATTGCCTGTGCCGGACTGGGTCGAGTTCGCACCGCTAGAGGCGACACTCCCGTTAGTCGAGAACGAGCTGCGGCGATTGCCGAGCTGGATGTACCAGGTACGACCAGACACCGGCTTGATGGTCACGATCTTGCGTTGGTCATCGACGTCGTAGTCCAGACCAGCACTTCCGAGAATTATACGCAGGGCCGACTCGGCGTCGGTTCGATTCACGCGACCGACAAAGGTCATGTTATCGAGCGGCAGATCCGAGGTCACGTTCAAGCCCTTGGCCGCCAGCTGCGCCACGATTTGCGACAACGCGGTCGGATTCCCGGCGTTCACATCAACCATGATATTGCGCAGCCAAGCGCCGCTATTTTTCTGGTACGCGACAGACGTAGCCGTCAACATCTTGCCTTTGCGCTCAACGACAACCGGCACATCGGCCAGCATGATTGGTTCGGAGATCGCCTTGCGGGCAACGGGCTGCTGCGCCACGACTTCATCGCGTGCTTCGCGTACCGTGCCGCAACCAACCAGCAATACCACGGTACTCACGGCCAATGCGGCCGTAGTCAATCGAAATGGGTTCATCGTTCAACACCTTTACGGAATACATAGACGGTTGGCGGATCGTTTTCGCCCCACAGCTCGGCGCGGATCTTCGCGCTTTCAGGCAACGATGCGAACAGCTCTTTCACGAACTTCTTGAAGTCGCCTTCAACGCGCATACCGCCGCCCAGACGCAAGTCCTTCTCTTCCAGCGTCTGGGGATCCTTGTAGTTGTATTCCACCGCCCAGCCTGCGCGCGCCGCATACTCGTTGAGCACGGTGCGCAGGAATGACCCAGGCTTCACGACCCACACCGGCTCGCTCTTCTCGACGATCGTGGAGGCTGGCGTGCCAGGAACCACGCTGGCGATCACCACCTTGGGGCTGACGGTCAGGTACTGTCGGTTCCAGTCCACCGACACCAGCAAGCCCTGCTCGGCAGCGAGGGTATCGAGCACCTCGATCCAGTAGCGGCCACCGCGCCAGGTGACCGGCCGGTCTTTGTCGAAGCGGTTGGTCAAATCCGGGGTGACAGCAGCGTGCCACTCGGGCGGAGCGATCTGCTTCAGGGCATCGACCAACTTGACGTCGCGACCAAAGCCGCGGCGCAGCTCCATGTCGCCCTGCGGTTCGCCGATGTACGACACGGCCGCGAGGGTTACTGCCCCGGCCGAAGCTGGCTTGCCACCCAACGGCACCGGATATGAAGGCTTCTCGACGACCTGGAAGCCTGCAAACGCAGAGAAGGGCAGCAAGAGGAGGAGCAGGGACACATACTTTTTCATCGTTATCTCACAGTTACCCGTGTTTCATGAGGCCACCAAGGACCGATTTAGCAGGTACACCAGCAGCCGAGATCGGCTCCGCATTTTGTGGTGCACCACTCGCCGCATTCACGTCGCGGCTGGTGTCGTTGGCTGAGTTCTGAGCCACATGTTGTTTTTCCGTATTATTACTTTCATTTGAGGATAAATCAACATGATTATCATAGATTCCTTTATTTACAAGGAGTTTGAAGCCCGCCACGAGACAGTCTTTCAGGAATTCCTTGTCGTCTTTGCCTAGAATTTCAGACCGACGGTCATACTCGTCCATCACAGCCACTTCGGCAGGCCTTTTTAGGGAAAGCCTGATATGAAAGCGGCGGCCGAACCGCTCCCACGTTTTCCCGACTTCACGCGGCATCGTTTATTCCTCCACCATGTACTGCAGGAATTTGCGCATGCCGCGGGCGTTTGCCTCCGCAGGATCCGCAGGAACATAGCAATGCGGATAAGCTGCGACAATTACGTCGCGCATCAGCATTGCGCCGCCACCGACCAGGATTACCGACTGCATTTCAGCGGCGTCTCCGATGCGACGTTTGGCCTCGCGCAGGACCTGCGCACCGATCTCCGCCACGGCGTTATCAACGATGTCGGCGACGTCGTGATCCTGGCCACGTAGGCGAATCTTGCGGTGACGGGCGACATGGTCGAGTGTCGCCAAGCGGATTTTCGCGACCCCGAACTTGCGCTTGAGCTCGTTTTCCATGTAGTCGTAGACATTGCTAATGCCGACGTTCGCGGTACCTGAATTCGCATGATCGAGCTTGCCGCCCCCGTAGACGGTGACGCTGTCCGTGGTGCGGCCGCCGATATCGAGCACGGCGATTGGCGCGTTGACATCGATGTTCGGCCGCAGATTTCCGTCGTCCGCAGTGAAGTAGTCGATTACGGCAGCCAGGCCTTGGGCTGTCACGACCTGCTTCACGATTTTCGGAGCCTTTTGCCCGTTCAGCGGCTTTACCTCAATGGCGAGGTTGGCGATCTTCTGGTCAATCAGCGACTGGTTTGGCTCACTCGTTCCGGGCGTAAAGAACTTCTGAAACGGCAAGCCGGTAGCCAAGCGGATTTCGCGGCCACCCAGCCCGGCCAGTTGAAGCGCATGATTCACCAGCACGCGGTTGATCTCGTTGAAAGCGTAATCGTCGAAGCGCGTATCCTCACCCTCGATTTCGGCATCCACGGTGAACTGGCGTCCATCCGACTCGTAGCCGCCCATACCCGCGTCTTCCTTGCCCAGCGTAGTCAAGGTAAAGCCAGCCCGAGCGACACTGGGAATCGACAGGCTGATGCCGGTCGATGTCACGATCTTGGTTTGGCGGAAGCCATCGTCCACACCGACGTAGATTGGTTCTTGCATATATTTCTCCTCGATTAATATTTCTTCTGGGGCTTGTGCCACCATGCGACGCCATACCTGATTGGCCCTGCTATCCACGCTCGAAGCATGCGTAGGGCCACTTCCAACGAGATCCCGAACCGCTCCAACGTGCCAAATAGGAGGAATGACGAACAGGCGAAAATGAATGTCCACAACTTGATGTGGGCTAGGAAAATGAGAAACGGCACGCCGGCCTTCGCGTCGAAGACGAAGAAGCGCGCCGTCCGCCCTGTGTCACGCCAAACGTTCTTTTTACTCATGCGGCTTCCTCCTGAACGAGCGCGCCAACCTGGCCGCCGTGTGTTTTCGCAAGCTCCATCGCGATCGCAGTCTTGCCTTCCGCTTCGATCAGATCTGCATAAACTGGATCGATGCGACCAGCATCGGCCAGTTGCCGCGCGTGCTGCGCCAACGTCTGGCCGTGCTCTTCGACCATGCGCGCTGCCGTCGACGGCAGCAGGCTGATATTTTTCGACGCCACCATGAGCAGTTCGCGACGCATTACGTCGTCGAAAACCAGAAACTCGCGCACCGCGCACCGTTTCCCATCCAGGGTAGGCACGAGCCGCTGAGAGACAATCACGCGCAACGAGTCAATCAAGCTGCCCATGATCGACAGCACCTCCTCCGCTGGCACCGCCTGAATAATGCGGAGAAAAGTCGTCGCGACGTTGTTGCAATGGAGGGTGGTATAGAGCAAGTGACCGGTTTGTCCAGCCAAGATACCTACCTTGATGGTCTCCGCATCACGACTCTCGCCAACCAGAATCACATCCGGGTCACGACGGAGTGAATTACGAATCGCAGCAGCAAATGACCCCAAGTGGTCAGGAACAGCCGACTGGTCGATTTCGCACGAGACGGTATGAACTTCGTCATAGACGTATTCGATGGGCGCTTCCATGGTCAGGATGTGGCAATCGGCTTCAGGATCTTCCGCGATCTCTCGAATGATGGAAGCGAGCAGAGTACTCTTGCCGGAGCCAGTAGCACCGGTGACGTATACGAGACCATCAGGCGGGAAGAGCCCGGCCAGGAGCTTTGGATGCAGCTCGTCGCGATCCAATTTCCTCGGAACACCAGCCAGTTCACGGAGAACCAGAGAGATGCCAAAATTCCCTTTGACCAGGCAGCCAGTTCCGCACCAGCGGAAACGTAGGCTACGATCCCGCGTCACTTTGATCGAATAGGCCTGGTCGATCGGGTTGCCGGTCCGAAGCTGCAGGTCGGCATTTGCGCCGCCGTACATTTCACACGTGATCGTAACCAGTTCGTTATGGTCAAGACGGCGATTAGTCAACTTCACCAACTTGCCCTGAACCCGGGCCACGACCGGACGTCCGGTCTTGAAATAGATATCAGAAGCACCGACGGTTTCAGAATGGATCAGCAACCGGTCGAGCTCAGCCTGGTCAAAGCGGATCGGCTCGCCCACCAGCAGCCAATCCTTCTGGCGATCACTACGCTCCTGCGTCATTTAGGCACCACCAAGGATTTCCACGCAGCCGGATTCACCTCCAACTGAGGCTTCGCAGTAATACGCAGCACGCGATCATTGATGTTGATGCTGTTACCATCACCGGTAACCCCCAGGTCAGCCTGCGCGACATACGGCTTACTGATCATGCCTTTGGCGAGCAAACTCTTATACAAGACCATGCCCTTATAGTCACGTTCCAGGCGAGCCAGCGCGCCGTCAAAAATCTGATTCGCTTGCTCGGTTCCAACCTTCCAGCCCGCCGCCACGCCTTGTTGCCAGACGACCTTCTCCGCCTCGCTGTTTGGCAGCAGGGGCGAGGCCGGCATATCAGATGTGTACTTGAAGTCGCGCATCAGGTAGTCACGCCAGTTGGGTGGCGCGGTCACGAATTGCGCCTGGCGTTCGATGCGATAAGTCGCATCCACAATGCGGATCGTGTCAGTGCCGGATTGGTTCAGGCTGTTCTGGCCCTCCAGCAAAACCGGGCACAGAACGTTTTTGTCCAAAACCATCGCCGCGAAGTTGTAGATGCTGTCAAGCATGCGCTCGTTCTCACGAACGACTTGGCCGATCTCATAGGATCGACGCGCGAGGCCGCTCCGCACGCCGTAGCCGAGGGCCGCTTCCTTGAGCGCATCCAGCCGCGCACGCGCAATGCCGCTCAGCGCCTGCGAATCCTGGGCAGCACGGTTAGTGTTGCTCAGCACCGCGTCCAGCGTTGGGGGCTCGCTCACCGCAGGTACTGCGGCGTGTACTTGGGGGGCCAACACGCCCGCCAGCATCAAGACGGCAAACAGCCGTGTCTTAGAGACCGCCATTGCCATATTTGATGCCTACGATTTTTTTAGTGGGATCTACGATCAGGTCCGCGCGGGCTCCAGCTTGGATACCCAGGTTCCTGAGATGATCAGATACGGTGGCAGGATCACGGCCGATTTGCACCAGGATTGGTGTTACCGGGGCCTTGCCGAAGAATTTCACCTCGAAGCCGGCGAACGTCGCCAGCTTGACAGCGGCCTGTTCCAGCGTTCCCTGCCACGGCATGGTGACGACCTGCTCCATCCCGCGCACCTGTTCAAAGATGCGCGGCTGGCCCGGCTGTACTTTCATTTTATCGAACTGCTCCGCCTCCGCCAGCTGGGTAAGCGACTGTTCAATATTCCGAGCCGAGCGTGCCAGCATCTGGAATGCAGGGTCTTGCTCACGTGAAATTGTCACAGGCTGCGTGCTGGCACAGCCCGTTACGATCATCGCGGTAAATACGCCACCAAAGCTTCGTAGTTTCATAGTTTTTAGCACCTTGTTTAGATCAGCCTCAATTATAAGCTAACCAAAGTAAGCGCCAATGTACCCTTAAAACTATGCTTGTGTCAAAGCAAGTGCGTCACCTTGACCGGTTTTCTTTACTACGAACAACACGACTCACGTCCAAATGAGTCAATGTGACCTCAAATAACCATTCCAAAACTCACATATCCAAGTTTGCAGTCAATGTGACCTCACCATGATTGTCAGGCCGTGATGTGAAGTCACATTGACGCACCACCGGGACAAGCAATGGAATCGTGCGCGCCTTGCACAGTCAATTTGACGCAGGCATAAACTTACTTGGCGAGCAACAATGCAACTTCCGATGACACGCCATGTATCAGTTTTCGGTATGCGCCACGTTAGGTATCAAAAAAGGTCACTTGGCAACCGACTATAGTATGTGATACGGTTACTTCGAGAGGATTGCAGCTCGGAGTAACGTGGGGAGCCAAATAAAAACTATGATACCAACTCGACTTGAGAAAACAGAAAAAAACTATGCCATAAAAGCAATGGGAATACGCTCCAGAGCTGCCCGTGCGTATGGTCACGCCTCCCCTTACACGCTCTCCCCCATTGCCGTTGTTGAGCACCTCATCACCCGTAAGCCCACGATCGCCCGTAATACCTGGAAGCAGTACAAGAACTCCCTGCGCTATCACTTCGAGCATTTGGCATCGGAGTCAACGGATAAGCTGGCAAAACAGGAGCTCCAGGCCGCAGTCTCCCTGTTGAACGCGACCTCATCCGAGGGAGCGCTCAAATACGGCACCCAAACGTCATCGCGGAAACAAAAAGGGTGTAAGCGGGCGGACTATGAGAAGCTGTTGTCGTACTTGGCCGATCATGTGGGCAAACACCGCTATGCCGGCGCGCTGCGCACCTGGCTTGAGGCAACGCGCATCACCGGCTTGCGGCCAGGCGAGTGGGAATTCGCTCGGCTGGGCGAGCAGCACGGCAAGCAGATCCTGCACGTGCGCAACGCCAAGGCCACCAACGGCCGTGGCAACGGCGAAGAACGCACGCTCGATCTCTCCATGCTGTCTGCCGGCGAAATGGAGCTGCTGCAGGACATGATCCAGATGCTGGAGGGATACGCGGCCGAGGTCGGGTTCGAGCAGCTGCAAAAGGCCGTGAGCGACTACATGTACGCCGCCACAAGGGGTTGCTTCGGGAAACGGAAAAAATATCCGTCGCTCTATTCGATGCGTCACCAGTTCTCGGCGGACGCCAAAATGTCGGGCAGCACGAAGGCGGAAGTTGCGGCCCTCATGGGCCACGGCAGCGACGAGACGGCCGGCACACATTACGCACCGAAGGCGTCGGGGAATTCCGTCATCAAAGTTGCTCCTCTGGGGAGCGAGGTCAAACGGGTGCGCGCGAAGGCGAAGACGTTCCGGCCGCGGGCTCAAAAAGACGCGGGCAGCAGTTGACACCCGCAATTAAGTACATTGATACCCTATACATAGTTAGGGTATCATTTGACTTAACCGATATTCCTACAACACGGATTGCAACATGAATAAGTCTGCCGCCCTGAATAAACTGGCCGCCCTGGATCGCGTGGGCGTATACGTCTTGACCAAAGCAGACCTGGCCAAGGCCTTCCCGGACGAGAAGGATAAAGCGTTCGAGAAGTCGCTCCAGCGACTGGTATCGGATGGGATCCTGCAGCGTGTCGCCAAGGGCGTATACGTCAACCCGATGGCGCGCTCCAAGAAAGGACAGGTGGTCGAGGATATCGCCGCGGTGCTGCGGCGCGGCCATTTTTCGTATGTGACCAGGGAGTCGATGCTGTCCGAGTACGGCGTCATTTCTCAGGTTCCCATGAGCCGGATCACGATGATGACCACTGGCGCAAATGGCCTCTACGACACCCCCTATGGAACAATCGAGTTCACGCACACCAAACGCCCGGCGGCGGAGCTCATCGCTCGAACCGTGAGCATGAAAGGGCGTCCGCTTCGTCTGGCCACCAAACGCGCCGCGGTCGCTGATCTCATGCGCGCCGGCCGAAACACCAACATGATCGATACAAAGGAACTGGACGATGTCTGAAAACTTCAAGGAGCTTGTTGACGCTGCAATGGAGCAGCCCGGCCGCACAACAATGCGGCCCGTAGTCGAAAAGGAGCTGCTCCACTACGACATCTTCTATGCCCTGGACGCGGCCGGGCTGCTCAAGGATCTGGTCTTCCAGGGCGGCACCTCGCTGCGCCTGTGCCGCGGCTCAAATCGCTTCAGTGAAGACCTGGATTTCGCCGGCGGAAAGGACTTCACGTCCCAGAAGATGGAGGCCATCAAAGCCTGCATCGAGAAGCACATTGGCGAGCGCTACGGCCTCAGCGTCGACGTCAAAGAACCAAAGGAGATGGCCACCTCGCCCGACTACGAAAACGTCCGTGTCGACAAATGGCAGGTCAGCGTCGAGACATCTCCGGAGCAGCGCGATCTGCCTCGCCAGCGGATCAAGCTGGAGATCGCCAACATCCCGGCCTACACGAGTGAGCTGCTACCGCTGCGCCAGAATTACGATTTCCTGTCAGGGTACGGGAGCGTATTGGTCAATTCGGAATCGCTTGACGAGATCCTCGCTGACAAAGTCGTTGCCTTTGCGGCATCAGTGAAGAATATCCGCTACCGCGACATCTGGGACATCGCCTGGCTACAACAGCAGGGAGCAAAGCTACTCCCAGAGCTGGTCCAACGCAAGGTAGAGGACTATCACATCGAGGACTACGGGCAGCTGCTGGAGGACGCGATCGACAGGCTGCCAGGGCTCATCAGCGGCAAGGCTTTCATCGAACAGATGAGCCGCTTCATCGACAGCGAAACGCTCAGAAGAACTCTGCATCAGCCCAAGTTCGACGACTACCTCAAGAATACCGTCGGCGAGATCCTGCAGTCGATGGCCGACCACCTCAACGAAGCGAGAGACGAGGCCGGGCCCGGCTTCCGGATGTAGCTCGCAAACTCCTACTGCCGGATCCGCGCGCGGCACGGAGCGCCCAAACACAGTGGACAGAGGCAGGCAGGTGCAACGAGACGGAATATGCTCCAGGATCAGCCAACCAGCCGCCCTCGCTGCCGAATAGCAAGCGCTCCAGCTTCGCCCGACAAACAACGTCGAGCGTCGCCCTGAAGTGCAGTACGGAAGTGCGCTTTCGCATTGGTGCCCTTGGCACGAGACGTCGATGAAGAAGCACAGCAGCATGGACTCCCCTCTACTCCGCGGCGCTCAGTTAAGAGCTCCAAGCTTCCATTTTCCGCCTCCAGCCCCCCTTCTTTTTTGATCAAAATCATCGATCGCGACGCCGGCCAACTGCCTGGACTCCGATAACAACAATCACGGACAGCGCGATCAGCAACGCCGCTCCGACTCGATGCTGGTCGAGAACGAGAATCAGGTCAGCTGCTGCGCGCAGCCATTCAGGGGAAAAAAGGTTTTTCATGCGGACTCCGCTGGTGATTTGGAATCCAAACAGTGATGTCACGACAAGGCCAGCGGCGACCGTGGGCGCAAAATAAATTCAGTGGCCCTGCCCCGCCGCGAAAGGTGAAGGTTTATGGGGCAGCTGTCGCCAAAGGTGAAGAAATATGGGGACGACGCGATCACGTGGCGTCAAAGGTGAAGATTTATGGGGAGCCGTCCGTCGAACAAGGCAATTCGACGCCCGCCATGAGAAAAATTATCAAATGCAATATTACCACGCCATAATTGCTTAATTATTAGTCAATTCGGTACTGCGTCACAGTGACTCAAAGCAGAAAAGGCAAAAGGTGAAGGTTTATGGGGCGCTTTGCGTCACCGTGACTCATGAACTATCGTGCGAAAGGTGAAGGTTTATGGGGGTTCGCACGGAGTCTCAGTCACAGTGACCCAACCCAGACACCAAAGGTGAATGAATATGGGGTAATAGTTGCGTCACACTGACCCACGTCGCATAGTCAAAAAACGGGAAAGGTGAACATCTATGGGGCGGCCACGCCCACCACCATCAAAGGTGAAAGTTTATGGGTATGTTCCTAGTAGGAACATACCCATACTCACTGCTCAGGCAATTCCTTCGCAAACGTGGTCACGAACTCAAGCAGAGCTACCTCAAAGCGCTCTTGGTCTTGAGGCTGCAGCTGTACCTGCTTGTCCAGATCGATTTGGAAGCCATGCTTGCCGGGCTTGATCGTCGCGAAAGTGCGACCGCCATGCCAGGTAGCGGCACGCTTGTCAGTGACCTGTCGCTGCGACTGCTCGGGATGCGCCTTGATTTGTTGGTCCACCCATGCCGCCGCGCTCGCGTGATCGACTTCACCGCTATCGACCTTCTTCAACACCGTCGTCAGAAGGTCCTTGTAGTCGCCCCGCTCGGTATACGACGCGAGCGCAGTAGTTACGATCTGTTTCTCGATCCAGGTTGCAGCCTTCATCTGGTCCAGATCGCCTACCTCGACCTTCTCAAGCGCAGCTACAACCAGCTGCTCGTAATCAGGACGGTCAGCGTAGGCAACCAGGGCAGCGGACGCATTGCTACCGATGAGGGCTGGATTCCGAGTCAGCATTTCGTGTGCACCCTCTGGCAACTTCGCATAACTCATCATGCGCGACATTTCGGTCTTCGACATCTCAGCATCGATCGCCATCTGGTTCTGCGATTTCACGAAGCCAGCATCCAACAACATCTTGTAGCCGCGGTATTCCTCGTAAGGCTTGTACGCGCCACGCTTCTTGTTCGAGAACACAGCCATCCTGGCGGCAGTCCGGTCGTCGTAGTTCTTGATGATGGCTGGAATGAACTCTTCATCAAGCAGCTTGAAGGCTTCAAGCCGGTTTTCCCCCGCGATCAGCTCGAATTCCCACACCAGATCGTCACCTACGATGCGCTTATATGCTCGCACCGTGATTGGATCGTTCAAGGTGTCGGCACGGACACTCTCAGCAATTTCGGCGACGTGAGCCGGATCCAATTTCACGCGTGGTTGATACGGGCTCGGTTTGATGGACCGAACTCGGAGCATCACCAACTGGCCGACCTTTTCCTCGCTCACTGGAGCATGGCTCGCAGACGGCATCAAGAACGCTGGTGCCTCAGCCTCGTGCTGATCAGAGCCCTCGGAGGCCACGACAGGAGGCTTGGCCTCGCCCATTACTACGCCGTCAACTGCTGCAGACGGGCTCTGCGCACCAGGTAAAGAAGCACCGGGCTTTGCCAACGACCTCATTCGATCGAGGTACGCGCTGTTCGCCGGCGGCACAACAGGTGGCTTGGGAGCACTCCCTCCACCGAGCAGCCCAGAGCGCTTGTGTCCAGTTTTTGCTTCAGCCATGACGAGCTCCCGCACGTTTCGGTGTCGACTTCACTGATTTTGTCGCCGCACGGGCAGACACTTTCGAGGTCGGCTCGGCTACCTCCGCTGGCAATTCAGGGATGACCGCTGTCGCCATGCCCTCTTCCGCTACCGCAACACCATATTTCTCGTTCAGAGAAAGCGTCAGATCGATCAGCGCCAAAGTTGCATCACAGTTCGGCTCTTTTTCGACCAGTGGCCGGCACTCTCCCGGATTATGAATATCAACCTGGCGGCCGAAGCCAGCGTAGTGCGGGATAACGTTGTCGTTCAAAACACAGTCAGGGAACATTGGCTCTCCGCTCTCGGGATCAACACCGTGAGCCGACTGTAGCGTGAACAACGAATCCCGGCAGTGTTTATACGATGGGTGGAAACCGTTCGCGACGAGCTCGATAACACGACCACCGTTGTCGAGCTCATTCAGCTCGCTGATGTTACTGAGCAGCAGCTCGATTGCCTTCAGCGATTGGCCTTCAAGCATCACCGGTGCGAACACGCGTTTGGCAGCAAACATGAAATTGTAGGAGAGCAAAGTAGACCCTGGGGCACAGTCAACAATAATCAAGTCGTACTCGCAAAACACCTTCTTGTGCGCGTTGAGGAAATTCATGAAGCGACGCTCCGGGCCGGTGCCACCGGACATGCGTGCATCAAAATCAGCCAACGTGATATCGGAGCAGATGATATCCAACATTCCATTTTCATAGACATGGCGAATACCTGAACGCACGAACTCGTCATTCGGTTTCTTGCCATTCTCGGTCCTGTCCATCATGTGTCCAATGGTGATGATGTCATCGGCCGTGTTCGGATCGATGCCATGCAGACACGTAAGGCTCGCTTGCGGATCGCCATCAATCTGAAGGACGCGATAACCCATCTGTGCTTCAATCGCGCCGATGTTCGCGCAGGTCGTCGTTTTACCGGTACCACCCCGCGCAATACGGCCCACCAGCAACGGCGGAAGCACTCCTGCTGCACGAACTGCACCCGCTCGCTTCGCCAACGCCAGACGCAGCTGTCGCATGTCCTGCAGCGAGTATTTGAGATGGTAACTGCCCTTTCCGTCGTCGTCACCGCCAATGAGAGCGGATTTGAACGCTTTCAACTGATCGGTTGACAGTTGGTCGCGGACGAGGCGATGGGCCTGACCACTGCGAAGTGCAAAGTCACGGAGATTGTTCATACGCACCTTTCATGAAGTAATTTCCGTCAGTGTACGGCAAAGATTCAAACTTTGGAAGATTATTTTTATTTTCTTCTGAAAATCTTTTTATGTTGAATGGAAACGATGCCCCGATGTCGATGTCCCTAGTAGGAACGCTTCGCAACGCCCCAGGACGGACTATAGGCAACGGGAGTCGATAAGCCGTAGGGTAATTAGGGCTCCGTTATCGCTCGATCACCAAAAAAAACGACAAGCGTCACAACTACCGCCAGGCACGCACGCGTGCAACGGCGGAAACGAATAATGAGCTCAGGAGGTCAAGCGGATAAACGAAGTTTTCCTAGTAGGAACGGTGATGCGGGTATCAGATACAGATGGTAGAGGAGGAGACAGGCAGGGCAGTATAGCTACTATTCGAGCCGCTCTATCGGATCAGCCCGCAACAGCGATACCCAGTTCTTCGTAGCGCTTGCACAGCGCCTCATCGAAGCCAGGCAAAAATTCTTTCGCAACGAAATCCACGAACGCGGTCTCAACAGCCTTACTCTTGATCCCGCTTTTTTTCCACACAGCGAACAGCAATTGATTCTGCTCGAGCGCTTGAGCGAAGCGAGCGTCCATCTGGGCGCGGGCGTCATCTGGCAGAGCAACATAGTATTCACGAACGGCCGCATTGCGCTCCGCAATGAAGTCACTCTTCGCCTGGTCACGCATTTGGGCTTGGGTCGCGGTTACCTGGACGGCCGCCTTCTTGGACGCAGCCGTTTCACGCTTGACGCGATCGAAACCGCTCTCATTCACCGCAATGTCGCCGTCTTTCACCACCTTCAGGAAATACGGAGCGATCTTGCCTTGTTTGACCCGCCCCTGCTCGTAGCGCTCTTCCACATATTTCATCACAGACTGGATCCGCTCCTCGGAATGTGCGACCAGCGTTTCCTTCGCCTGCTTTTCTGTGAGGCAGAAGAACTCCATCAGACGCTGCTGAAGTACTTCATTGAAAGTGAACGGAGTGTCCATGGCCAGCGCGCCTTGTGGGTTGCTCTGGATCGAAAACTTGACTCCGACAACTCGCCTATTTTCCTTTCGCATCTCTAGATCCAAGACGATGTCGGAGTGGGTGTTGACCTCCTTCATGGCCGGCTGGATCACAGCTTTGTTCAGGACCTTGAATTCGTCATAGGAAGCGTTGTCGCCCACGCCGATCAGATCACGGAATAACTCCAAGGAAAACACTGGCGTCTGGCGCACGCCCACAAATCGGACGCAGTTCTCGTATAAAGCCAGGGCATGCCCGCTCGAGAAGCTGTTCTGAATAAGGATGTTGAGCGGCGCGTAATATTCTGGGTTGTTGAGCTTCGCACGAAGGTGCGCGCTATATGAGTAACTGCAAATACCATCCTTGATGACCGCGCTTGCCAGGGCCGTACTCACGCCCCACTCTGACTTGCCAGACTCATCCACGATATTCCAGTTGAGCTTTTTAGTGACCATTTCCTCAAGCGCTCCCTTGAGGTAACCCACGTTCTTACTGTTGAAACCCGCCAGCTCTGCCAACTCTTTAACGGGAATTTCATGCGTGAGAACTTTTAGATCCCCCAAGTCAGGGTAGGCATTGGCCAGCAAAACGTTGTATGCTTTTCTTTGCAAGAAAGAAAGGTCGTTCTTGATGTGGATAGCACCAACGTGCTTTTTCACGACAGGAGCGGCGACAACGGTAGAGACTGAGTTCATACGGGATCCTAAGACGGGCAGGTTGCAGGATAGTATAACGAAAGTCAAACTTCAGCAACATTCTGGAAGGATACAACACTTCTGCACTTGGTGCACAAGCTTATCCAAAAGAGCAACAGTGTGATATTTGCGCGCGACGGTATGGCTTTGTATTGTTTGTTTTTTAAAAGATAAACATACAAACAGCAAACAACGTTTACAGTGCGCTAAGTCCTTGAGTTATAAGCGTTTACACGGACTCAGGTGAAGGCTTATGGGGCAGAGGTGCATGTTTATGGGTCTCAAGTGAATAGTTGTGGGGTTAACAATTGCCCCATAAAGATTCACTTCAGGGTCCCATATCCTTTCACCCACCCGCTAAAGGTGAAAGGATATGGGGTTCAGGTGTAGGTTTATGGGGCGTTACTGCGTAAGGTGAATGTCTATGGGGAGGTGGCTCTCGAATACAGGCTGTCCCTACTAGGAACACTTTGGCGAAGTGCGAAGTGGCTAAGTTCAGTTGAACCACCAGTCCGTGTTCGTTCAAATAAGCTGTCCCTAGTAGGAACATCAAGCTGATCCCCAACCCCTCATTTGAACTAGCCTGCCGCACGTCATCATTTCTGGCCACGTTGTCATAACTATCTACATGAGTCGGGCAACCTCGACTTAGCGTCCCTTGACCTGAGTTAGTCAGTAGTTGCACCGAATGTCACTGCCGGCAGGGCGGGGTAGCGCCGTGTTTAGCTGGATGAAGCATTGAGGTAGAGCCCCGCCTTTACGCGCAAACGACGGCTGGCCTGCGATCTGTACGGTAGTCACCTTGATGATCCACTCCGGTGCCGTATTCGTTCCTACTAGGAACAGCTGCGTTTGAGGTTGAGGCGACATCACTGTCCATAAAAAATTGACTTTCGTTTGCTTAAAGTTTGGTGTATTGCGATAATTCACTATATTTTCCAACCAATGGAGGAATCGTGAATTCAACCTTGCCGCTCTACACCGTGCCCAAATATCCCAGTGGGGTTGCTGGAGGGGCCTTTGCTGTCCCTCTGTCGACCCGCTCAAATCTCCCGAAGCTTGACTTTCGCGATTTGCCATCTCCGCCAGCGCAGGTGCTGAATTCTCCAGGAAGGCGGCCAGGATGAGCGGGGCAGCCGCCGAACACGAAGTGTTCTCGTTCTGCGGTCATATCGAAGGTCAATCTCCGTCGGAGTTGAAGACCGGCCTGCTGATTGCCAACACGCCAGAAGAAGCAGTGTTGATGATGCTTTCGTGCGGCTTCGTCATCAAGGCCATTTCCTCGCTGGTCGAAGTCCGCCAGATGGTGGACATCCTGGAGAAGATCGCCAGTAAGCATCCTGATGTCGAGGCGTCCGAGTTCATCGATACCTTGGACGGGGGCGAGGCGATTGTTCCTGAGAATAACGTCTTCTGCTTCTCCGGTAACGTCGTCAATCCAACTGGTGGATTGAAGTCCGGATTCATCATCGCCAGCGATCTGCAGTTCCTCACCGACTTCCTGGGTGGGCTTGGTTTTGTGGTTGAGTCGGCCACTTCGCTATCCGACCTTCGCGGCGTAATGCAGGAGATGATCGATGTCCTGCAAACAAGCGAGAACGAGGAGCAATTCGACACCCACGTCGTGAACTTCAAAGTACCAGGATAAATTACCACAGGCATCACAGGTTGTTGACACATATGGTATTTTTGCGTATTGTGCGCAAGGTATCGTATAACGAAAGTCAGGTTAAGATTATGGCATCGGCCAATGATGAATATGTGCTCAGTCTCGCAAGACTGCAGTTCTACAAGAAGTACTTCGGCATCCTCTTGTGGACGCTGTTTGGAGCAATAGGGGTCATCGCCGTGCTCATTTTGGCGTTTGTCGCGGTCAAGAACCAAAAGGTGGAGAGAGAATACTTTGCGGTCGACCAAAACGGTCGGCTTACCAAGATCATCCCACTGGGTGAACCATTCGTGGATCAATCAACGCTGCTCAACTGGGCCAAGAAGTGTGTGATCGATGCGAACACCTATGACTTCGTGAACTACAAGGGGCAGTTCCAGGAACACTCGGCATGTTTCACGCCCGAAGGTTGGCAACAATTCATGACCGCAGTCGAGAGGTCCGGTAACCTCGAAACAGTGAAGAATTCGCGCTTGGTCGCTTCAAGCGTTGAGCAAGGCGCGCCAATTATCACGAATCAGGGCTTGCGCAAGGGCGTGTATTCCTGGGAAGTGCAGTTCCCGATCCTAGTTAGCTATCAGGGCGGTCAAGGCGGCCGCGGAACGGCATCGCAACGCCTTCTGGTGACTCTCCTGATCTCGCGTGTGCCAACTGCGTCTTACAAAGAAGGCGTCGGCATCGTTCAGTATATCGGGGAGGAGAAATGAAGCACTGGTCGCGTCAGATAAGCGTGCTGGCCGTCCTGCTATGCAGTGTGCATGCTGGCGCGCAGCAGCAGGCCGGGGCTATCCCGCCACCAGGTACGCCGATCCCGAATCTGCCGAAGCTGCCCAATGTCAATCAAGAGGCATTTAAGCAGGTTACCGAAGAGGCAGCCCCCTTGTCTCCAGAGCAGATTAAGGCGCTGCGAAAGCTTGTGGACGACGCGGAGCGCGCTGCGGCAGCTCCTGCACGATTCGTTCCCAAGCCAGTCTCGAGCGCGGTCACGGTGTCTCTGCTTCCAGGTGCTACTCCCCCAGTCGTGCGTCTGTTTTCGAACTACGTTAGCAACATCATGTTCGTTGACCAGGTCGGTAATCCATTGGTTGTGGACGATGTCGACCAGAGTGCGGCATCGCAGTTCAATGTCACTTGGTCGCAAAAAGCAAAGACGCCAGCGGGCTCGAACGTGATCAAGATATCGCCCAAGGCAACGTATGCAACCGGTAATGTTTCGGTGTCGGTGGACGGCGTCATGACTCCGATTTCGCTCACTCTCGTTAGCGGCCAGCGTGAGGTGGATTACCGCGTCGACGTGCGAGTGAAAGGCGTGGGCGGGACTGGGAAATCTGCCAGCGGATCTGCACTTCCGGAAAGTGTCAACCCGGTGATGCAAGGCATGCTGGAAGGCGTCGCGCCTGACGGCGCAAAAACGCTTGCGACATCGAACCCTGAGGTCAGCGCTTGGGAATATCGGAACCGCTTCTACATTCGCACCAACTACACGCTGCTCTCGCCGGCTTATACGGGCATTCAGAAGAGTGCAGACGGCTCCGCCGTCTACGAGATTCCACCAGTCTCGGTATTGGTTGCTATGGTCGGCGGCAGCACGATCAATATTAACTTGAGCGGATTTTGAGACATGGCAGACGATAGCAAGGCAAGCCGCTTTGGCAACATCAAAGCACAGTTGAGCGATGGAAGCACGCGCATTCGCTTCTTTGGGGGACTGGCAATCATCGCTGTCGCGGTGATTGTTGGATATATCTCGCTGCGAAAGGCCGGTAGCCCAGCGGGTAGCGGTCTGCCCAGCGAGGTCGCGGCGGTGCCATCACTGAACAGCCAGCAACCAGGACAGGGGCCGGATAACAACCATGTGAACCCAGCTTACGATCAGCTGTTGGCAAAAGAAAATGCCACTAAGGCAGCCGAGGCCGCAAAGACAGGGGAGAGCGCTGTACCGGTTATTCGGCCAGCGGCGGCTGCTGGGCACGACCCTATTTCAGCTGCGCAAGCCGGGGCTACAGCGTCGACACCAGGCAACAACTCGGCCACCGCGCCAGCTGCCACGCCGGCTGAGGTCGCGGCACGCGAACAAGCGGCGCAGCAGCAGCGTCAGGAACAGGCGAATGCCTACAAAGAAGCTTTGACCACCAAGACTTCCGCCATGAAAAATCAGGTTAACCTCCTGATCGCTTCTTGGGGAGCGAAGGACCACGCGACTGTTGGCGTTCGCGAGATGGCAAAGGACGCGCCTGTGGCTGCGAACGGCGCAGGCACTACCGCCTCGACGACAGCAGCGACGAACAGTGCGGCCACACGCACGGTCGGCAAGGCAGGTGACACCTTCTACGTGTTACCGGAAACAGTGGCCAACAATGCCGGTAGCCCGACCGTCACAGCGGTCATCCAAAACAAGGCGCTGAAAGGCACTCGCATCATGGGGCGTGTTGAGATGCCCCAGAACGCTGACGGCCCACTGCTGAAGTTCACGATAGCGAATGTCGATGGATACGCCACCAGCCAGACTATCGACGCGGTCGCCATTGACCCGCAATTTCTGGACGTCGACAACCACTATTTGCTTCGCACCTTTGCGGTGCTGGGCTCGTCGTTCCTCTCCGGGTATGGCGACGCCTTGTTGAAAGGCGGGCAGCCGCAGCAGGTCGTGACCACTCCTACAGGTGTAGTCGTGCAAACGGACTCGTTCTCGACAAAACAACTTTTGCAAATCGGTCTCGGTAACGTCGGGAAGACCGTGGGCACCAACGTGGGCAGCTTGATCAACAAGCCCGCGACCGTGTCGGCCGATCCGCAAAAAGCGCAGGCGGGCTTCGCCATCATCCTTTTGAGTGACATGACGTTGAAATAAGGTAAAACCATGAAAAATGTGCATAGCTTGAACCAGGACGACGTCCTGAGCGGCGACCCCAAGGGAGGCGAAGAAGAGCTTTCGCCGAGTGCATTCGGAGATGAGATCCCGGATGACGATACTCCGAAGAAGGGCAGTTCCAACCTAGTGATGTATGGCGGAATCGCTGTCGCTGTGCTGGTGGTCTTGTTCTTCGTCTGGAAGGTCTTCATCAGCCCTCATATGCCACGTGCGCAACAGGAAGCTGAAGCGTTCCAGCCGCTCGCCGCGGCGCAGCCGCAGCAGGCCGCGCCAGCGCCCTCTGCTTCGCAGTTACTGGATCCGGCAGCTGGTCCAGTGCCCGCAGGCGCACCGAGTCAGCAACTCATTGCAGCCCAGCCTGCGGCCGCGCCCGAGGTTGCGGCGCTGCCGGCTGCCACGGTGAGCGCTCCAGCGCCGAGCGCGACGGCGACGATGCAGCAGCAGGGGCAGGTGGGTACAACTACGGCACAGGCAGTGCAATCGCAGGCACCGACCATGTCGAGCGCGCCGCTGGCGGCACAAATCGGTGCCCAACAAGGTCAGCGCGTACCAGCTGATGGTCTGGCGCAGGTGAACGCGCGGATAGACAACCTGGAGCGTAGCCTGGCTTCGATTCAGGAAATGGTCAACAAAATGTCCGTTGCTGCTGCCGCGAATGCTGCTGCTAAGCCAGGTGCCACGCAGGCGAATCACGTATCTAGCGCAGGGCCTGCAGCGGCAGGCCCGAAGGCTTCGCGGCTGAGTGCAAAGTCTTCGATCGAGAAGGTCGGCATGTCCAAGAAGGCTACAGCAAACACCGAAACGACAGTGGCTTCGGCGAAAGCGGAAGTAAAGGAAGAAAAGGTCGCGGCGCGCCAAGAGGGCGGCCAAAGGGCAACCCTGAAGGCGGTCCTGGACGGGCGCGCATGGTTCCAGACTAAATCCGGTGAAACCCTGACTGTTGCTGTTGGCGAGGAGGTGCCTGGACTGGGTGTGGTGAAAAGCATCGACACGGAACGTGGCGAGGTTCGTTTCGCCAACGGCGTGAGCGTCCAATAGTGAGGCGCTAGATGATCGACGCTTCGACTATGCTCGGGACCTTCATGCAGTCGTTCCCAGGGTTCGAGCTTCTCCTAAATCTGGGGGTTGCTCTTCTCGGGATGTGCCTCACCGGCATGGCGCTGTTCAAGTTCGTCGAGCTTGGGAAGCCTGGCGGACACCCGGGCGGTGTGACGTGGGTTACGCCAGCGATGTATCTGGTATCCGGGGCCGCTCTGTGGAATTTTGGCTCCAGCATAGATACGTTTTTGGAGACGATCTATGGGCCATCGACCTCGGTTTCCAATTTGCTGAGCTATAACGGCTCCTCGTCCAAGATGCCACAGGAGACAAAGTTGATGCTGACGGCTTTGATCGCGTGCATCCGTCTCTACGGCTATTTCACGTTCGCCAGGGCCTGGATGAGCGTGCGGAAGATCGGGAGTGGCCAAAACGGTTCTGACGAAGTATTCAAGGGCGCTGTCATCCGGCTATTCGCCGGCGTGGCTCTCATCAACATCGTGCAAACCACGAATGTAGCATCAAGCACCTTCGGCTTCGGAGATGTTCTTTAATAGTAGTTTTTTTCTTGTCATAACGGAGTTACAAATGTCCAAAACTAGCACGAAACTGAAGATGTTTATCAAGGTAACCGCAGGCTTGATGCTCGGTGTTACCCAAATTGCGATGGCCCAGAATGCCGGCAAAGTCGCGCAAAATGTGGCGGGTACCTTCAACTACATGGGTCTGGCCGTGCAGGCGTTTTTTGCGTTGGCCGGCCTGATACTGATCGGCTTGAGCATCTTCACCCTGATCAAGTACAACAAGACCGAAGGACAGGGCGCGAAGCTGTCGACGTTCGGCATCTACCTGGTCGGTGGTGGCCTGCTGTTCTACATCGCTAGCCTGATTCAAACCACCGGCGACACCATCTGGGGCGACGGCCAAGGCAATCGCACCAAGGTCCAGATCCAAGCCAACTAAGGTGAAACCATGATTGCGCAGATCTCGCTCTCTGTTTGTCGCGACGTCCGGCGGACGCCGCTGGTGAATCATATGTCCAGCCGTGACAAGAACGCTGAGCGGGTGCGAGATCTCGTGATCAGCCAAGGGCGCTTCGGTCGCCGTTGCTACTACTGCGACTTCGCCTTCGGGACATCGGACTGCTTCGAAGTTCACCATCTGGACGCTGACCATACGAACGAAGCGCTGGAAAACCTGGTGCCCGTATGCGAGCTTTGCCACGCACCGTTCCACTTGGATCTGGTGGCACGGAAATGGCCGAGCAAGCAGGGTGCGATCATTTTCTTGCCAGAGCTTTCACAGCCAGAGTTGAACAACTTGCTCCAGGCAGTGTTCTACTCGATGGCGATGCAGGCTGCTGGCAATCTGGATGGTACGGTCCAATCTTCCCTTCCGCAAGAAGGCCAGAAGGAGCCCAGCAAGCCACTCGCGCAGCTGGCGCACCCACATACGATCTATCGTCGTCTGCTGGAACGCCGTGACCTGGTCGAGCAAAATAACAAGCAGGAAGTCATCCGGTCCGGTATGTCGGACCCGACAAACCTGAGTCTTGTCCTACTAAGCTCTCATCTCACAGATGATCAATACGCGGCACGTGATGCACTCCTAGCTGGCTGTCGTTACGTACCCGATCCGGACCACTTCGTGGCGAAGGCTGGGCAATGGAATGCGCAAGGGGCGGCGTTTAGTCGCCTTGATCTGGCTGCCTGGCCAGGTGTTGCCGGAATCGGTGCGTGATCCATGGGCGTTAAGCACTTTGGTTGTGTCAGGTTCGACTCCGACGATCCTAACTTAGGCGGATGGGCAGCCGTCAATGGCGAGCAGGCCTTTCGCATTTCTTCCGTGGGTAACCTGGACAACGACACCTTGTGGTGGACGAACTTGTCCTTCAAGGCGATCCACGGAGCGAACCTGAATAAAACGCCGTACATCAAGCGAACGACTTACTTGAACTCTTGGCTGCAAGACGGCCAGATCGAGATATGCAACGGCTGGGGCCTGCTGCGACGCTCCCACACGGAAAAGGCCATCACCGAGTCACTGTCGGGCGTGTTCGCACGCCTAATGCAGTTTGCCGGCAAAACCTACGGAATAGACTTCGCAAGATCTGTACCGAGTCACGACAACTTGGCTGACGAGCTGCGGTGCAAGATCTTGCCAGACAAGGATCCCCATATCGGGCCAGAAGTCGACAGCGCGCTCTCGGCCGCGCATCAATACTACACATATTGCCTCACTCCTTACGCAAATAGGGATGAGACAGCAATCGTTCGATTCGCGGTACCGGCGGTAGCATATGCTGCCGAAATGCTCAATGCGGTCGTGCCGACGGACCAGGTCGACTTTGTTCCCTTGGAAAAACTGCCACCTGCGGAAAAGCGTTTGGAATGGATAGTCAATCATCCACGTCCGGCGCTGGCTCGGGTCACCATCTCGAACATCAGCCCAGATTATGTGAACGTGATCGCCTTCGCGAATGGAGCAAAGGCGGGCAGCAATCGGGCCTGGGTATCGCAGCCGGAGTTGCTGCTGCTATCCCGTTATGCGAAGGTGGAAATCAGCGGCCTGTTTCTTTTCGGAGGCTACGAGACGTTACCACCGGAGTCGGCGCTGCCGAAGTTTACAGCGATGCAGGCGATGACGCCAAGTGCGGAAGTTATCGCATCGAACCACTGGATCGGGCTGGCGCGCGAGAACTGCTTCCGCCTTGAACCCAAAAGTACAGAGTGCCGTGCGATTTCTCCGCGGGCAGCCTGGATGACGGCGATTGACCGCTTTCTAATGTTCACCTACGCGCTGCAGCTGCATCGCGCTGGCGTGGCCATCCGCCGATACGGTGCCGGCGCGGTCACCGTAGTCGTCCCAAAGCACAACTATCGCGACGCCTATGAGATCGCCACGTCTATCGGCCTGATCGCGCCGCCAGGCCTCGTGGCCGATATCGAAACCCAGGATGAACTGCACGCCCATGGTTAATGCCGACGACCTGCTGATGATCGAAGTCGCCTTACGCGATTCGCGCCACATCGAAGTAATTATGGCGCTCGATCGCCTCTTTCTGATGCCAGTGCAAGAAGAGGCCCTGCAGGCGGCGATGCAGGATCTGGAGGTCGTCAAACGCTTCATCAATGAACACTTACCGGAACGCTTACGCGGGCCGGCGCGCGCGATCTTTGTGGAGCACGGCCGGTCCATCGGGGACCATTTTCGTGCAGCTCAGGATAATGAATAGAGAGGAATAGAATGAACTTCGCAGAGCGGGTAATTGACAACGTCGAGAGTTTTCTTGCGTGGATCGCCTCAGGCGTCAAGCAAGCCGGCGCAGACTATTGCGATATCGAGTCAGTCGACGACGAACAAACGATCACCATGCGTGACGGAACTTTGCTCACCATTATCAAGATACATGGTTCGTATCGGATGATCGGTGCCGATGAGTTTGCCGAGGTCGATACCACCATTGCCGGCAGCCTAAAGGCCTACCTGAGCTCGGGTGGTCATGCTGTCCAGTTCGTGTACAGCGGGGATCCAGATTCGGCTGAACGGGACATTCGTGAAGCGCTGGCGTCGTCCATGGCCACGGCCAAGCGCCTGAACCTTGACCTTGACGACTTGTTCGAGGAAGACATCGTGCACTTGGCCAAGTACTGCGCCAACGAAAAGACATTTGCGGTGCTATACACGCGCCCTGCTGCCGTCACGGCCGCAGAACAGAAGCGTGATTTGAAGGCGAAGATCGAGCTGCTGACCGCCAACCCGATGCCACGCATGAAGGATGCCCCAAACCTGTTCGCTGCGATGGCTGGGCTGCGCACCCGGCACAGTTCCTTCGTGTCCGCCATTATGGGCGATTTGAAGAACACCCGCATCGCTGCCGAGGTGCTTGAGGTCCACGTCGCAGTTCGTGAGCAGCGCATGTCGGTCGATCCTGACTTTACGGACGAGTCATGGAAGGCTTGCCTGGTGGGCGACAAGATCCCTCACCGGAAGACCCGTCGTGACCCGAAGGACATGTCGGGATCCATCTGGCCCCGGGTTGACCGGCAGATTGTCCCACGCGCGGTCGAGCCGATGAGCCTCAAAACCGTCCTGGTCGGCGACAGGATCTACGCGCCGATGTACATCGATCTGCATCCCGAGGAGATCAATCCCTTCCAGCAGCTGTTCCTCCGAGTCGTCGAGTCACGTATGCCTTGGCGCATGTCGTTCCTCATCGAGTCGGGAGGCCTGGGCATCATGTCCTATAAGAGCGCCGTGACGGCGCTGTTTGGCTGGAGCGCCGGAGAGAATGCGCTGATCAAAAGTGCAGTTGAGGAGGTGAAAGCTGCGGTGCGGAATCGTGGTTCCTATGATGTCAGGTTCCGCGTTGACTTTGCTACCTGGGCACCAAAGGGGGAAGAGAAACTGCTGGAGAGACGGGCCTCGCGCCTCGCGCGTGCGGTGCAGGGGTGGGGCGGTTGTGACGTTAAAGAGGTATCCGGCGATGCGGCGCAGGGCTTCATGTCAAGCTGCCTCGGGGTATCCCTCAAGAGCGTCGCTACAGCCTCGTGCGCCATTTTGTCCGATGTTACTTCCATGCTCCCCCTGTACCGTCCGGCCTCGCCATGGAGCGATGGAGGTGCGGTCATCTACCGTACTCCGGATGGGAAGATTTGGCCTTATCAACCCAACTCGCCGGTGCAGATCGGCAGCATGGTCGTGACCGTCGCCGAACCTCGTTCCGGTAAGTCGGTTAAAGCGAATCAGGACAATCTCGCGCTGTGTGTGTCGCCTGGTATTAGCCGCCTTCCGCTTATTGCCATCGTGGACTTCGGCAAGGCGAGTTCGGGCCTAATTTCGCTTCTGCATCATGCGCTGCCGGAATCCCAGCGGCACCTGGTGCTGAGCGTTCGGCTGCGTATGCTTCCGGAATACTCGGTCAATCCATGTGATACGCAGTTGGGATGCCGCTATCCATTGCCACATGAGGAAGCGTTCCTCATTAACTTCGTATCGATGCTTGTCACTCCGATCGGCAAAGAGGGTCCTGCGGACGGAATGGTCGGGCTGGTGAGGCTTTCGATAGATTCTGCGTACAAGTACTACAGCGACTCCAAGAACGCCAAGCCGTACACGTATAACACTGCAGGAGCGGAAAAAGTGGATGCGGCTATCCACACCTACGGCCTGCATGTCGACGAAAAGACCACCTGGTGGGAAATCGTCGACGCCCTGTTCGACGCCGGAGCGGTACACGAAGCAACGCTCGCACAGCGCTATGCCGTGCCTACCGTACCGGACATAGCATCGATCAGCCGTGAGCCACAGTTCCAAGATCTCTACGGCCAGAAATCGACGCCAGATGGCGAACCGCTGTTGCAGGCGTTCACGCGAATGCTGTCGGAAGCCGTCCGCGGGTACCCAATCCTCGGCAGGCCAACGAAGTTCGATATTGGTGATGCCAGGGTCGTATCGATCGACCTTGACGAGGTGGCGAAAACCGGATCGGATGCAGCGGACCACCAGACGGCAGTGTGCTGTATGTTGGCCCGCTATGTGGCGGCGCGAAACTTCTATCTGAATGAAGACCACGTGGTCAGTTTCCCTGCGCTGTACCGCGCCTATCATGAAAAGCGAATTCACGAGATCCGGCAGGACAAAAAGCTCCTGCAGTTCGACGAACTTCACCGGACGAAGAAGGCGATACCGGTCCGTGATCAGATCAAAGCAGACATGCGTGAAGGTGGCAAGGTCGGCGTCGGTATGACGCTCATTTCGCAGTCGGTTACTGACTTCGATGACGTCATGCTCGAGTTCGCGACCTGCAAGATTGTGGTGTCGAAGCAGAACGAGATGAACGCCGACATTATGCAGAGAATGTTCAATATGTCGGATACGGCCAAGTACGCTGTCAAGCATCTCATCAAGCCGCCTGGTCCACAGGGGGCGACCTTTGTCGGTATGTTCTCGACCAAACGAGGAGACGCGGTACACCTGCTGAACAATACGCTTGGCGGCATTAAGCTGTGGGCGTTTTCGACGACGAACGAGGACAGCTATGTACGGGACAATCTGTATGGCAAAATCGGCCCTGTGAAGGCGCGTAAGCTGCTGGCCAAATTGTACCCGGGCGGCACGATTACGGATGAACTGGAGCGCCGCAAGCGCAAGCTGGAAGAAACTGGACTGATCGGGGGGAACCACGAAGAAGGCGTGGTCTCCGAGCTCATCAAGGACATTTTGGAACAACATTCGAAGATGGAGCTGGCAGCATGAATCGACGACTTTCCCTGGCGGCCGTAGCGGCGTTGTTGCCCCTATCTGCGATCGCGCAGAGCATTTTCAACGTGCCGCAGGCTCAACCTCAACAGAAGCAGGCAATTGCCGTGCGCCCTGCAGTGCAAGCGCCGGCGGCACCGCAGCCCCAGTACCAGCCCATCACGCCGCCGGCGGCATCGTCGGTTCCTTTGGTGGCGGCAGATCCCAAGGTCATGGCGCAGTTTGATCGATTCCCAAACGAGAGCGACGATGCGTTTATCGCGCGGATGAAGGTCGTCTATCAGCGTTCGACGGCGGACATGGAGCGCGCGAGCCGCGCTCATATCGAAAAGATGAAGGCGCTCAGCGCCGGCAAATGAGAGAGAGGACTAAGGGATGCGATTGATAGTGGACCTGCCCGACGAAGGGCTTGAAGACATCGACCAGGACGAATTGGCGAACCTGGTCCGAGATGCGGTGGTCGGAACACATGACCTCCACTCGGGAGAAGGGCTGTATATCGGAAGCGCGCGCGTGACGATCGACGAATCGGAACTGGATGTCATTCCACCTCGATCATTCAAGGCATGGCTACTCAAGCAGCTGGATCGTGATGATCCAGTGGGCGACCTGGCGCGTGACGCCAGGTCGGACAAGGATTCACCAGCGGGTAGGAAATCCTTTCTCGCGTGGCGAATTTACCTCCAGGCGCGTTTCGCGCATGGGGATGCTCTACGCGCGTTCAAGGATGCCTGGGCAGAGTTCAGCAAGGAGTGCGCGGCTGCTCTCACCGGTGGCCGGTTATGAGGTCAGACTACGATTTCCTCATTTCCCTGCGCGTTCACGATGCGACCGCGTTGCGCCTGGCTGCGCTGCATCACGAGGACGCCCAACCGGATCAGAACTTTCTGACGCCGGAAGGCGACGTCGACGTCGGGAGCTGCCTGGTGATGTTGCTGGATCCGGGATCGCTGGATGGATGCTCTATTCAGAGCAGTGCTGGCACAGCGACGGAAGGCGCTCGTGAGGACGACTTCGAGTTCGGGATGTGGCTGACAGTGTTTTCTCCGGAAGCGCTGCGCGCAGCTGCCCTTGCACATGAGGATGCTCAACCTGAGGATCAGTTCATCGATGACCTGGGCGAAGTGGATGTTGGAAACTGCCTGGTGATGATGTTGGACCCTGGATCGCTTCCTGGGTGCTCGATCCACTCGAGCTCGGCATCCCCAGCGGACGCGTTGCTTGTGGAATTTGATCTCGACGAAGCGCCGCGACCACGCATGTAAATTACGGCAGGCGTAAATTATTGGAGCGGTAATGCGCAAGGCAGAATTCAATGTTGCGTTGGGAGTAGGGCTGGCTGTCTTGGTCGCTCTGAGCGGGGTCGGCCTTGTGTTGCGGCCGAGCCTGGTGACACTCTATCGCAACCTGGTCCCGGCGAAGGTTGAGTTCAGCCGTGGCGAAGTCACGGTGGCCGCCCACCGCATTGAGGTGGAAATCGCTTCAACGGATGCCGCTCGCGATCGCGGGCTCATGTATCGGTCGAACCTGCGGCCTGATGCCGGCATGCTGTTCGTCTTCGACAAGCCTGACCGGCAGTGCATGTGGATGAAGAACACTCAGCTGGCCCTTTCGGTCGCCTTCATCGATGTTCGGGGTACCGTAACGAACATCGAGGAGATGCAGCCGCATACAGAGGATGTCCACTGCTCGAAGCGTGGTGCTACCGCTCGGTATGCACTTGAGATGCCGGCTCGATGGTTCGATGAGCACAAGTTGTCGGCCGGGGCGCGGATCGATGCTATGCCTGGTCAAATTGATTGATTGGAATAACGTGAACCATGTAGAACTGTGCAGCATTGCGGTCAAATGGCTTCGTCGTCCAGCGGGCGAAGATGGGCCTGGCTGCAATGTAGCAGCAAGCGAGTGTACGGGTTCATACAGCGGTGAGATCACCGATGCGATCGGCTTCCGAAGCGTTGGCGAAGAACAGCACTCCGTGGTCGTAGAGGCGAAAGCCAGCCGCGCTGATTTTCTCAATGACGCGCGAAAGCCGCACAGGACTGGAGCAGTTACGGGCATGGGGGTGTTTCGGTACTATCTCGCACCAGCCGGCCTGATTCAATTGGACGAGCTTCCGCTAGGCTGGGGGTTAATTGAAGTGTCAACGCGAGGTGCGCCTAAGGTCCGCTGTGGACATGTCTTAGAAAGGCCTCAGGCAGATCTAGGCTGGCGAAAGGACTACTCCAGATGGCGACACGTCCACAATGCTGAAAGAGAGACTGCGTTGCTCGTGCGGCTTCTCGCCCGGGTGGGTGACGTGGAAACGCTGCAGAAAAGCCTAAAGACTGCACGCAACCAAGTCGCGCAGTCTCAGAAAATAATCGACCAGCAGCAGGCTGAGTTGAAGGCTTCCCTGAAACAGTACTGGGATCTTAGGCAGGAGTTTGAGAAAGCGAGGGGCAAGACACTTCTGACGGCCAGACCAAAAGCCTCGCCTACAAAAATCGCAGTCTGATTCGACGCAAATTGCAGTTTTAGACTGCATTTTCGGCACTGCGTCCCGTGACAGCGGACGAGCGGTCAGCCTGGGGGTCCTTCACTCGTGGCCTCGCGCACGAGGGTGGCGTACCTGTCAAAAGCAGGTTTAATTTTCTCCCGAATATGCTTGAGGTGGACATAGATATGCTGGCGGTGCAGCCCATGGTCTGCGGCCACAACGCTAACAGGCATCTTCAGAACAAGCACATCGTGCAGCGCGCTTCGCATCTTGTCCGTGTCGATCCTGCCTACGTCCAGGATGGCCGCCAGCATGTCGGCCGTGAGCGGATAATCCATTTTTTCCATCTGGTATACTTCCTTCTCCTGTCGAGTCCTCGATAGCGTGGCGCGGCGGCGTCGGAACCGCCGCGCCACACCTCCTCATCCCTTCACGCGGCCAGCCGCTTTTCCAACTCCTGCATGTGCGACGGTAACGGCACGTTGGCCAGGAATAGCAGTTTGGCCGCCGTGCCGTTGACGCCATCGCTCGTTTTCTGCATCTTGCCTAATACGACGCAGCGCTTTGCCCACATCAGCGACACCTTGCGCGCATCGACCTTGGCCAGAGGCTCGAGCCGTTCCCACACTGCCAGCTCCGGCTTGATAATCCCTGTCTCTGTGCGGCCGTGGTCGACCAGGTGGCCGTGGAACAGGGCGCAGCGGGCGAACACCGCCAGCGCTTCGAGCCACACCGCGTGGCTGATGACGAACCGCTCGCGCATGTCGAACGCCGAGATCTCGCCTGCCATCATTTCGCGCCAGTATGGCACGTGCTGCTCGCACGCTTCAAAGAAGTGACGCAGGAAGCCGTCGAGTGCATCGAGTTTTGTCTTGTCTAGCTCGCCGATATTCTTTTCGGTGACACCGGTCAGGATCGACAGGAATTTCTTGAACGCGATCAGGCTCCACAGCTTGTACGATTTGGCAGCCACGCTGGAATTCTCCATGTCGATGCGCTGGGATACGCCTGGCAGCATGTCGATCACCGACAGCGCCCACGCATTGAACGGGTTTCGCCGATCGTACAGCGCATTGATGGCCGAAGACGGTTTGACCTGGCGGCCGTTGATGTCCGCGAACATCTGCTGCGAGCGCTTCAGTCCCTGGTCGAAGAAAAGTGTCACCGTCACAGTTTCGTTTGCCAGGTGCGGCTTTTCCTTGATAGCCAGCTCAATACCGCGGCGTCGATGCTGACCATCGTTGATGAGCAGAGTTGATTCCATTGGGATATGCAAGAGACCAAGGCTGCCGGCGGCACCGGGAATATCGACCGGTTCGAACGCCATGTCCGCCGACACGCTGGCGGTCAGGGCGGGCAGCACGTAGTCGGCCGGATTTTGCACCACGTACTCTCCGATCGCTTCGGCGCGCCGCTCGCTCATCACGCGCTGGGCGCGCAGTTCGGCCGGCACCACGTCTTCTTCGTCGAAACGGAACAGCCGCACTAGCGCACCGTAGGGCACCTGCGCTGCGTAGAAGGCGCGCCCGGCCTGCGTGCCGGCGACGGCAGGGAAGGTATAGCTGAACTGGCTGCGCTCAGCCTGCAAGGTCGCGGATACAGCTCGGATGCGAGCAGTGCTTTCAGCCTGCGCAATCCGTTTGGCCCCGGCCCGGTCCAGCTCCGCTTCGGCACGATCCTGATAGCGAGTGCGCAGTTCGTCCAGGCCCAGGCCGATCTCTTCCAGGAGCCAACCGACAGTTTGATCATCGGTTGCCTTGTTGCCATGCCAGATCGGGTCGATCACGCATTTCATGATGTACAAGGCGTTGTCGTCGTAGCGCTTGGCCAGCCACTGGTCGGCCAGCTCGACGTGCACGCTGCCCTTGGCCAGCGCCTTGTCGATGGCCACAACGCCGAATCTGGGCTTTCGCGCGCTGGTCACACCATTCTTGCTGTTGGCCTTGTCGCAGCGCTCCTGCGCGTTGAAGCTCTCAGTGTGCATCGAAATGATGCTGCCTTTCTCAATGTTGAACGTGTCGGCCAAGTAAGCCGTGCTCAGGGCGATCACATAGTGTCGGTCTGCCATAAATCTGTCCTCGATGTGTTGGGTGGCGCGCCGCTATGGTCGGAAAGGGCGCGGTGGCGGGTAGCCACGGTTCACATCATCGCCGCGCCTCGGCCGGCTGTCAATAGATAACTATTGACATCTCTACGAAAAAGAGCGTGACAGGTCTTTGGGCAGCCACTGAGCATTTTTGTTTACTTAGCTCAGGCTAAGTAAACAGTTGCTTTTTACGGGTATATTTATACCGGACTTTGTACCTGAACTTGCCGGGACGGGTTCCCTCTCTTTCACTACGAAAACGAGCAGACGGCTGGCATGCAGGCGACGGGTAGCGGCTGGTCAGCAACGGTTTAATTACCGCCTGCGCCGCCCTAGCCAGCTTTTTGGGGTAAGTTATTTCGAGCAAAATCAATAGCTTACATGTACTTTGGGTATTTTCACACGAGTCCCGACCGTCCTCGCCTACACAAAAACGCTTGTTTTATTTCGTATCGTATCGTATCATACATTGATATCGTATCGTATCGATACGATATGCACCTCAACCAGACAGGAAACCTCATGGCCCGCCAAGCGACAATTACCCAGGAACACGTCAACGCCATTTGCGACAGGCTCCGCGCCGGCAACATCACCCCGTCGCCACGCAAGATCCTTGATGTCCACGGCAGCGGCAGCCTATCCACCATTACGCCCTTGTTCAAGAAGTGGGAGGCAGGTCAAGTCGTGTCGGCCGACGCCGGCAAGGTCACGCTCCCAGAAGAACTGACGAGCATGATGGTTAGGGTCATTGGCCAGCAGCTGGCCGCAGGCAAGGCCGACCTTGAAGCCAAGCTGGCCGAGAGCGAGCAAAACAACGCCGACTTGGCGCGCGAGGGCGAACGTCAGCTGGCCGAGATCGACACGCTGACTGAGCAGCTGGAAATCGAGCAGCAGGAGCTGGCCACCGTGCGCGGCCGGTTGGAGCAGGTCGACGCCGATCTGGTCACGGCACGCGACGAAGCCAAGCGCGAGCGGGAAGGGGCCGAGAAAGCGAGAACGGACTTGGCCAAGGCCGAACTGCGGCTCGAAGCCATGCCGCGCCTGGAGGCTGATCTGGTTGACGTGCGGGGCGTACTGGACGACGAGCGTGCCAAGCGTATCGCTTTTGAGCGCGCCGCCGCCGTATCGGACGCCCACCAGGTGTCTCTTACCGAGCGCCTGCAGGAAGAGAAGACCCGCGCCGAGGCGGCCAGCGCCGCACTGCAGCTGGCGCAGGACCAAATGGCGCAGATTCAGCAGCAGTCACAGTCGGCTGTGGCCAAGGTGCAAGAGCAAGCGCAGACGGCGATCGCGGCCTTGAACGAGACTCTGGCCAGCGTGGACCAGGCCCGCATCGAGGCCGAGCAGCGGGCCGCCGTGCTGGCCGCCCACAACGAGGACGTTACCGCTCGCCTGCAAGAAGGTGTCGAACGTGCCGAGCAAGCCGCGAGCGCACTGCAAGAGGAGCGCAGCACCGTCAAGCGCCTGCAGGAGAGTCTGACCACTTCCCGCGTGGCGGTGGAAACGGCCAATGCCCATCTTGACGCGGCACAGCGGCAAGCCGTCAGCGCCCGCGAGGACACGGCGGCGGCGCGTGCCGAAGCCCGCAAGGCGATCGAGGAGGCCGCAGAACTGCGCGCTGCGGCCGAGCTGCGCAAAAAAACCGAAACCGCCGATGGCGTTGTCGGTGGCAAGGCCGGCCAGAAGTCTTCGAAAAGCTAACCTGTAACCGGATAAAAACATGGCCCGCAAACGGATCGAGCTGACCGACGCCCAATCGCAGGCCCTGGCTGACGCCATGCCTGCCATCATAGCGCGCCACCCGGACGATGCACTGAACTGGCGCACCTTCGTGGACGACTTTATCCGCGCCGTTCATGCTACCACCGGCCAGACCTACAGTCCGCTGGTCTACCGCCGGTTGCTCGATGAATACGCGCCTGGCCGGACACCAGCAACGGACACGTTCGAAAGAGCCAAAAAGGAACTGGTGCGGGAGCTGGCGGGCCAGGCGCGCGCCGCCGAGCAGTTGGCCGCAAAGCCGAGCGCAGTGCCGGGCCAGGATCTGGCGTTTTTGATCGAAAAGGCGCTGGCGCGCGTGCTGGCCCGCGCCCCGCACCACAGCCCTGAAGCCGAGCAGTTGCGCGCCCAGTTTGCGTACCTGCAGGCTCAGCTAGCCGACGCCGAAAAAACGGTACGGGAAGTGCGCGGGCAGGCCGCCCGCCTCGCCGGCGAGCTGCTGGCCGCAACAGAGATCCGCGCTGCAATGCAGGAGCAGCTGGCCAGCACCAATGCGGCCCTGGTCGCGCAAACGGAACGGGTCGGGCAGCTGGCCGAAGAAAGCAAAGGTGCGCGATTGTTCGCCATGAACGCGATCGACGCAGTGCGCGGCGAGACTCGGGCCGTCCAGGAACGGGTTGTCGACCTCGAAGCCCGGCTCAAGCGCGAGCAGCAAACTGTCGAAACCTATCGCCAGTTGGCCTTCCGTGCCGGCGGCGCACCAGGATCAATGGAGAAGGGGTAGAGCATGAATAAAATCACGCCCGCCGGCACCGCCCAGGTCGACCTGCTGAGCCACAACCCTGAGCCTGGCCACGGCTTAGGACCGGTACTTGACGACTGGGAGGCGGCGGAGGTCTGGCTGGCGGCCGTCGCCCGCAAGGCCGAGAGCAAAAAGGCTGGTTCCACGTCCACGGTCGACACGTACCGCTACCACATCGCAAAGCTGCGGTGGTTCTGCGAAAATATCATCATGGTTACGCCTTCGCGCTGGACTATGCGGGAGGTTGCCGCATACTCCGCTTTTCTGGCCAAGCTGCCCGCCGCGGCACTACCGGACGACGCCGGCCAAAGCACGCCTTTCAGATCGCAGCCGACTGCCAGCAGTCAATCTGACATCCTACGCGTGGCCCACGCAATGTTCGCAGCGTGGCTGAAAATGCGCTATATCCGATTGAACCCCATGGCGCTCGAAGGAGCTCCGCGCAGGCGTAACGCCAACCCGCAGCGTGCCGTGTCTCTCGATCTATACGACTTGGTGTTGGAGACGATGGCTGCACGCGGAAGGAACGCGTTTGCCGGCCGCCAAGTGCTTATGCGCGACCGCTTTATTTTTGAACTGCTACGCGGACTCGGCCTGCGCGCCAGCGAAGTTGTGCAGGCGAAGATGAGTGCTTTTCGGCTAGAGGCGATGCCCGGCACTGGCGATCGGTACCGGATCTTCGTGGTTGAGGCAGAAACGGCAAAGGGCGGCGTCGAACGCATGCTGCCGGTGCCAGTGGCCGTGTGGAGCGCGTTATGCGCCTACAGGGCCGCCTATGGCCTTCCCGAGGTTATTGCCGAGGGCGAGAAGACCCCCTTGCTACTGTCCGTCCGTACCGCACCCATTGTCATCGCGGGGAAAAATTTGCGTAGAACGGCTGATCGACGTTATTTCGGATCGTGGACTGCCGTTAAGACTCGGCAGGGCCTGTACCGGATCGTCAAGGACCGACTGGCCGCCACCGCAGACGCCTTGTATGAAGCGGGGCGCTACGCCGACTCCGCCAACCTGGAAGCTGCGTCGCCCCACTGGCTGCGTTCAACTTTTGCGCGCGCTGCTCTTATGACCGGCCCAGGCCTGCTGCGCGATGTAGCCGCTTTACTGGGGCACGCCGACATCCAGTCGACTCTTCCATACACCGCCCCTGCTGTACTGTCCATCGTGGCATCGCTCGAGCAGATCCGGCCGGGGGCGATCGCGCGCGAGGGCACGGCGCCGATGGCTAGTCCAGCGGATACCTCTTGTGACTTTCCGAAATAGATGCGACGTTTTTGGAAAAAGGCGCGACTGGCTTTTCCGAGGACTGAGGCTGGGCCTGTGTTACGCTAGAAAAAGAGTCCATCATCGGACTAGCTCTGAATGCAACCTGTTTTACGCCTATTCAGAGGACCACCATGCCACAAGCCGCCGTCTTGAAGCCGGGCCAGTACCGGCACCTACTCCGCGTCACTAAAGCCACCAGCCGCGATCCAGAGCGCGATATCCTAGTCCTGCTACTCGGCATCCACACGGGTATGCGAGTGTCTGAAATCGCGCAGATCGAGGTCGGCGACGTGCTATTTCCGTCCGGGGCGATCCGGGCAGAAGTGTCCCTCCGGGCCATCATCACGAAGGGCCTTCGGCAACGGTGTATCTATCCAACAAACCGGGACTTGGTGGCGGCGATTGATGACTACCTTGCGCTACGCGCCGCACGGCGCTGGCGTATGAGCGATGACCCGAAGCGGTATCGTGGCCTTCGGCCAGACAGCGCGCTGGTGCTCACCTTCAAGGGCTATCGCTACTCAATGAACACCAAGCGTCGAATCAACAGGGCCGGCGACCAGGTCGATTACGCGGCTTGCGATGCACTGCAAGCGCACGTCTCGAAGCTGTACCGCGATGCGGGGATCAAAGGAGGCAGTTCGCACAGCGGCCGTCGCACGATGGCGTCAAGACTCTTGGCCAACGGTGTCGAGCTGGGCACCGTGCAACTGATGCTGGGGCACGCTGAACTGGATCATGTTGACCCATATTTGGAAGTCGATAAACGAAAACTTCGGCAGGCATTTGCAGAGGTGATATGATACTCATTGGGTACGTAACGAATACTAATATGACTACGACAATGACGCAGCAAGAATTTCTCCGCGATGCAAAGGCAAAGCTTGGTCTGACCTGGCCCGAATTTGCCAAGCGCATCGGCGCGCCAGAGACTACGCTCAAGAAATGGGCGTTGCCAGATGACGCTGAAAAAAATGCGAGGGAGATGCCTTCGACCATGTGGGTTCTTCTGCGCGAAATCCTTGCGCATGAAGCCTTAAAAGGCAAACATGAACGCCTTTTGAAGAAGGTCGAAAAAATAACTTGACGTACCCAATGGGTACTATATAATCTAAGTCATGGGATGCGCAATTATGCGCCCCGAAACCAAAGGGTATGACGATGGACGATGTGATGAAAGGCATGTACGTGCGCGGTATTGAAAATCTGCGCGGCCTGCTGCAAAAAATTGGCCGCCACGAGTTCCGCGCTTTCGGCTACACCGCACAGCTGCGCGAGTACCGCGCCATCGTTCGCCAGGCGTAAGGAAAACGACATGAGGCGATTGCACACACCAGACCTGAAATCGGGCGACATCATCCAATACATGGGCGGTACGTTCCAAGTCGGCGCGCTGCAAAACGTGGACACTACCCAACCTTTCCCTGAATTTCAGTTCGAGACGATCGTTCTAGAAATGGGTAAGACGATGCGCAGTTTCGGCTACCGCAAGGAGTTCACCGTGCGCGGCAATAAGAACCATGTGTGGAACGTAATCCGCACGAACTAACCGGGAAGCCGAGCCTGTGAAACTACCGCACATACCAAGTCCATGCCGTGACTGCCCGTTTCGCAAAGACACTTTGCAGGGCTGGCTTGGCGAGGACAGGATGGCAGAAATTCTGGAAGCAGACTCGTTTGTCTGCCACAAGAAAACGGACATGCAGTGCGCGGGGCACATGCTTGTGAATGGCGACAGGAACGCGTTTGTGCGGCTCGCTGCCCGGCTGCGAATTGCGCTGCACCTGACAGGTGCTGAGCAGGTTTTCGCCAGCCAAAAAGCGTGCATCGAACACCACAAGAACTGAGAAGGAAAACGATATGTCTCTTTCTAGCGATGAAAAAGCCTGGAGAGCTCGCTGCGCCGAACTGACCACCCGTGAACAGCGAGTCTATCAGGCAGCGATTGATCAGTTACACAGCTTCGGCGTATCAGCTGCAGAGGACGAACGCAAAGCGCGTCTAGAAGCGGCCTTGGTGCGCTACCTGATCGAGTCGCGTGACAGCAAAACTCCGTAAAGGAAATCGATCGTGAAAACCATTATTCTGAAATCCCGCACCATGTACTTTTACGCGCACGCTCATCGTGACACTTTGCTGACGCTGCTGGCACAACGTCTGGTGAACGCTAATGCAACTGACAGCGCCCTGGTGCAGCAGGCTGTCGCCGATCTGCGCGCCTAAGAGGAAAATCAGCATGACGACAAACGCACCATGTGGTGCAACCGCATCGGCCGGTAGCCGACGACCAAAGGAGACAATTATGTTGGGTTGGAATACAAGTGCCACTAAGAAAAAGCGTGACGAGCAAGCCCCACTAAAGATTATCGCGGTCGTATTTCTTGTTCTCGCGGTGGTCCTGTTCGTCACTCATTTCTGGCCTGCGGTTCCATATCTTCGTTAAAGTACCGTCCCTGCTCACTAAGAATTCAAGGAAAATAACGCGATGTCCAAATTGAGCGAAATCGTCACCGCAGCACCAGAGCATGAACAGGGCTGGCGTACGCTGTGGCACCACTACTGCGAAGGCCATTTGCCCGAGAAGACGACGGCTGCCACGTGGCGTCGGATCGTTGACCCAGCATCATCCATCGGAGCCTTGGTAGCGACGATTGACGGCGCAGTTGTCGGGTTCGTCACGTTCGTTGAACACGAAGGGACGTGGGAGACGACGCCGCTCTGCTACGTCGAGGACCTGTATGTAGAGAAGTCCTATCGAGGCGATGATACCGGCGTCGCAAAAGCGCTGGCCGGGGCGTTACTGGCCCGCCTTGAGGCCGGAGAGTGGTCCCGCCTGTATGGCATTACCAGATCAGATAATGTCGTCGCTCAGCGGTTGTATCGTGGCTTCGCCAAGGGTGAGCCGTACTTGCGCTACGTCCTGCGGAGAGCCGCATGAAGCTATTTCGATCCATTGCTGTCACGCTCGGCGCGTTAGCGTTGTTTGCTGCCGGTTTAGCGTTTGACACTTGGCTACACATCGGCAGCTTCGATGATTGTCAAGCTGCTGGGCACTCAACAATCGTGTGCGTAATGCGGATACTGTGATCCAAGGAAAACGCATCGTGAACGACAACCATCTTGACGACAAGATCCTGGCTGCGATCCGCGGTGGTCACGGCAGCCGGGAGAAGCTGATGCAGATTGAAGCGCTCCGCATCAACACCTGGGCGGTAGTTGGGGAGCGCCTGAGTGTCCTGACGAAGCGCGGCGCGCTCATCGCTAGCAAAGCCGGTTGGCGGCTGGCAAAGTAACCGAGGAAATTTCTGTGAGCGAATTTAAGAACACGCCCGGCGAGGCCGCGCAAAAGGAACCGGCGATTTGGGCTAAGGTTGGCGGCGGCGGTTGGTACGCTATTCCGCCGAGCATGGCCGATTCGTTCCGTAAAGCTGGTGCCGAAGTGCGCCAGGCACATGAACTGCCGCAATAGGGAAAACGGTGCCATGAATTTCAACCAGGTGATGGCGATCTACCGAAGCGCGGTCGATCAGTCGGCAACGGCCGCAGAAGGTCGCGATTGGTGGAGCGAAGTTCAGGTCGAGGTCGAGTCCGTCATCGCAGCGCCGACGAAGGCCTCTGCCGCGGCGATTATCGCTTGGTGGATGTCCGAGTACGAGTGGGTGCAGTGTGGCGACTCGCCGTCACGCGCCGCCGGCCGCATCCGCCAGGTGGCGAAAACTGTTTTGAAATAGCCCGGGGAAAGTTTGTATGACTAAGTATAAGATTAACGTCGCATTGTCGTTGATACTGCTAGGAGGGTTTCTGTTTCTGGCCGTGCAGGGTGTCCGAATGGTGCAGGCTTCGACTACGAGGGTTTCTCGTATCAATGAGGACATCAAGCGCGAAATGCCTGACGCCGGCCGTTATCTCGACAGGTGGTTGGTATGCTACCGTAGTGCATCTAGCGCAAAGGAAGTTCAGCAATGCGATATTGCGATTCAGCTGGCTGCAAAATCGACTGGGCAAGAAGATCTTGTAGCCGTGGCGCTGGAACGGCAACGTGATAAGGTGTGGGCCACAAATAGCCGTAGCAATGTCGGCTGGCCCTTCACGCTGATCTACGAGAACTGACGTTGCTAGGATCGGAAAAATTAGGCGGGTAATCCATGAAACTGACTGAAGCGCAGCGCCGTGTGTTGAAGTGGCTTGGGCATGGATGGGAGTCAGAGCCGGGAGCTGGTATGGCCATTCACGTCAACGGTAAACGCATCTGCAACGTCGACACGATGCACGCCCTTTCACGACTTGGGTTGGTCGAGCAAAAAGAGGTCGACGGCCGCACGTCCATCGGCGAATGGAAGGCAACGCAAGCTGGCCGCAACATCGCGAGTCAGCTTTGCCTGTAAACACCGCATGGAAATTAAAGAAGCTGGAGTAGTTATCCACAGATTCTGTGGATAGATCAATTGCCGACCACACTTGCCGCCCGCAGTTGAAGGAACACGTCGGTGTGCCTAAGTTTTGAGCGATGCGGTATTTGGCTTCGCCTCGAGTCGTCTTCTGGCTGCAAAAAATTCACTCATGCGTTGGCGCTCGTTCAGATGTCGAACCTTGGTCCTTACCAGTGGAAGTAGAGGCGTCGCGAGCAGCATGCAAAGCGCTCCGAATAGCATCGCAACCAGTATCTGGAATCCTGGCCACCGCCCTGATGCGAACTTCAGCGCAAGCAGCAGCACCGGAAGCGCAGCCGCCGCTTGCAACCAAGTCTTGAGCCCAGGCAGCGTTATCGCCGCGACATCCAGCAACGTCGCATCCACCTCGATGTCACTGGCTGCGGCATCCAGCTTCAATTTTTCCATGTCGACCAGGTGCGGCTCCCACTGGTGCTTGTAGCGAGTGTCGTTCATGTCGCTTAGCACTTGGTCCAGCGCCGCAAATTCGGCTGGCCAGCACTTCTCTACGGCGATACCGTATGCCTCCATCAGATGGCGTATAAGATTGAGCGCCTTCACACTTTCAACAAATCGTCCATCGAGAACAGCAAGGCATGCGCCACCAAGATTGAAGATCCGAATGCGATCGGCTGCGGGGTAATCCTCTTCCGACACCAGCGCGGGAATGTGCGTTATGTCGCGCTCCTTGAATAGGGCAACCCGGTTCTTACCTTCGTGTGCAAGGATGATCCCAAGTGGTTTGATGTGGGTATATTGAGGGCATTCCGATTCAACGTGCCCTGGCGTAGATGATTCAAATGCGGCAGTTGTTTTTTCGAGGACGCGCAGCTGCTGGGCGTCGTCCAGATTATGTGGCCACCAACGCCAGCTCTCGCCGATCACTTGCGCCGTTGGCACTAACGTCTTGCGTCGAGTGCCGCATGCTCTTGCTTCTGAGCGAGCATGCCGAAAGAACGGCAATACCTGTGTCGCGAAGCAGTGCGGGCCAATGCTGCGATGACCCTGCCAATCAGGAAACAGCTGACCGACGATGGTGGTGCCGGCCATGGTTCTGCCTAGCTGATCGATTTTGTCTTTCGTCGCCACCAGGTTAGCGGCCGCAGCGATGACATCAGGCGTGCATGTGAGTTCAAGTTGTGGGGGGGTGTTCGAAAGTATCATTTTGATCCCGAGTTTGATTTCTGTGTGGCAACAAGTTTAACCTAAATTTGGATAGCGGCGGCGCGCCGTCTATTCTTGACGTAGGTGCACACGTGCACCTAGAATGCCATTTGTGAGATTGGATGTAATCTCAATCTCTTCCCTCCATCAACAAATTTCAGCATTCAGCACATGCCACCTAAGACTCCAGTGACTACAACGACAGTGCGTGCCGGGCGCGTCCAGAAGGTTGACAACGGAACTGCGCTTCGAAACCTGATCGAGGCTGCCGGAATTACGCAGGTCAAAGCCCTTGACTTGATCAATGAAGGGCAAGCGTTTCCAATTGCGCAGAGCACCTGGAAGTCTTACCTAGCTGCCGCCGACAGTGTGCGCCGGCGGCCCTGTCCGGACAAGGTCCTTGACCATGCCATGGACGTGATTATTCCTGAAGGTAGAACATGAAGTCGTTGGCTGTGGGCTTGTTCAGGCTTGCGGTATCGCTGTGTGTTCTCGCATTCGCCTTCGTTGCCGCATTCCGCGTAATGGGGGCGATGATGATTTATGACGACGCGCAGATCCGGCTCGACGAGCCATGCCCGGTTCAGCAGACATCGGAGGGGGTGTGTCTGGTGCGGGGAAGTCTAGGGCACACATTGGTGTCCGGGGATGCCGAGATTACGTTGAAGGATGGGACAACCTGGATTGTACCGGCCGCCAGCGTACGCAGCACCATGTTCGAGAAGCGCGTGGTGCGCTATGAGCCGTTCGGCAAGGTCCTTTCTGGCGCTATCGGATTCGCGGTGCTGGTGTTGGGTGGTCTTGTGGCGCTAAGTATTCCGGGATGGCGGCCGAGCGGGCGTTTCAAGAAAACAGGGCGGTAGATCTACAGATAAAAAGATTTTAAGAAAAAAACAAAAAAAATCTTTCAAAGTAAAAATCTTTGGCGTACACTGGCGTTGTACTTAAAGCGAAGCCCGCTGCGGCTGTAACCGGAGCGGGCTTCTTTCAAATTCAGACTGAACGGAGTGTGAAATGAATGACGCCAATTTTACCGGTATTCGCATGAAAAAGGATGACTGGAACCGCCTCCCTGCCCACTTTCGTAAAGTTGAGCGCGAGGAGGGCTTGATGGTCCTCGCGGGAGGTAACTGGGCACCTGTCCTGATCGTTGATTAACTGTGGCCGGTAGCGAAGATTTGGCCCGCGACCCCTTCAATTTCTGTCCTAACGTTTCCCATCCAGGACACTATAGAGTTCGGTTTTGGCGTGAAACCTATGAACCTGAATCGCCAATTGAAAATTGACACTGCATCCCTCTTATCTGTCCTTATTTGTTTTTTTCGATTTGGCCAGAATAAAGCAGCAGTGCAATGGAATTCGCCAAACTCAACTCATTTAGGAGATATCGATGGAACGCGACTGGGACTTAGTTGAGCGGCTGTCCCGCCTTGAGGATTGTGTTGTTGTAGGCGTAGTCGAGACAGCTGCATATACTGGTTTTGCTCCTGCCACTCTGCGCGGGCGGGGCGTCAAAGGCTTTCCAGCACCAATTCCGGGGCCACGGCACCTGAAGTGGAGCCTCGGCCAATTGCGTGCTTGGGCTAAGGGCGCAGCGATTGCCGCCCCCACGTTGGTAGAAGCCCTATCAACAGCGGAGATGAAGATAGGGGATAACGTGCAGGCTAAGCGGATTCAAACCGGACGCAAAGAGTCTTCTACAAAAAAAACTCCGGTAGCCGCAGAGTCTAACTGTTTGCCAGCAGTGGTAATTCGTACGTCATTTGAGCTGGAGAAGAGTCGAGCTGACGTGAGACGGCTTCGTGATCTATTGGTGAACTTGAACGCTTCCTATAAGGAATCCCATTGGGCGCTGATTAGCAGGACAAAGAAGGCGTTAAGCCTGGCGATAGATGGGGTCGCTTACTATCAAAGGGAGTTGAACGTGCCATACAAAGTTATCGCTGCCGAGCTAGGTGTTTGTGCGGGAAGAGTTCAGCAGCGGATCGCGAAGCGACGTAGGATGGTGAAGGGGATGCTTGCCGATTTGCCGAATGAGTCGAACCTCGGCCAAGTCAATAAAAATCACCTGGCTTGCGCTGAAATCGAGCGTAGGGCTGATGAAACAATCATCGGGCTCTTCCTCGCAGTACCTTCTCGTGGAAAATAAATTCAGTTTGAGTTACATATGAAAAAATACGACATTAACGTAGACGAGCTCCGCCTTCCTCCCCACTCCATCGAAGCCGAACAGTCGGTTCTCGGAGGCCTCCTTCGGGACAATAACGCCTGGGATCGCATCAGCGGCCAGGTTAGCGCCGGTGACTTCTACAGGTACGATCATCGGATTATTTTCCAAGAGATGATCAAGTTGATCGCATCCAGCAAGCCGGCGGACGTCATCACAGTGCATGAGCAACTGGTACTACTTGGTAAGGCTGACGATTTCGGCGGCCTGGCGTATCTCAACGACATGGCGCAGAGCACTCCGTCTTCTGCGAATATCACCAGGTATGCAGAGATCGTTCGAAATCGTGGCGTCCTGCGTAACCTAATCACTGCTGCCAATGAGATCTGCGACGACGCGTATCGGATGCGTGACGAGGACGTATCAGGGCTGTTGGATCAGGCGGAGGCCAGGATTCTGGCCATCGCCGAAGATCGTTCGCGCGGTACCGACGGCGCTGTGGCGCTTCAGCCCTTGTTGACCGAAGTCGTGGAACAGATCGATGCCCTATATTCACGCGACGATCCGAGTGAAATCACCGGTATGCCGACAGGCTTTACCGATCTCGATAAACTCACATCTGGTCTTCAAGACGGCGACCTGGTGGTGGTGGCTGGACGCCCCGCAATGGGGAAGACTGCCTTCGCCGTCAACATCGGCGAGAACGTGGCTGTGGAAGCTGGGAAGCCCGTCGTAATCTTTTCGATGGAAATGGGCGGCACGCAGCTTGCGCGCCGGATCCTCAGCTCTACTGGCAAGCTGGACCAACAACGCTTGCGTAGTGGTCGCCTCGATGATGATGACTGGCCGCGGTTAACGCACGCAATCCAGAAGCTCAACAATGCGCAAGTTTTCATTGACGAGACGGCCGGCCTCAGCCCGATCGAATTGCGTTCGCGTGCACGCCGCCTCGCACGCAAGCATGGGAAGTTGGGGCTTGTTATCGTCGACTACCTGCAGCTGATGGTCGGCAGTAACAAGGACCAGGGAAAGCCGGAGAATCGCGCAACCGAAGTGTCGGAGATCTCGCGTGGCCTAAAGGCGCTGGCCAAGGAGCTCAAATGCCCCGTGATTGCGCTGTCGCAGTTGAATCGATCGTTAGAATCACGGCCGAATAAGCGCCCGATTATGTCCGATTTGCGCGAGTCCGGCGCGATCGAGCAAGATGCTGACGTGATCATCTTCCTATATCGCGACGAGGTCTACAACCCGGACTCCGAAGACAAAGGCACCGCCGAGATCATCATTGGCAAGCAGCGCTCGGGTCCTATCGGCACAGTGCGACTGACCTGGATGGGCGAGTACACCAAGTTCGCCAACTACGGCAGTATGAGCCGGCTTTCGGTTTGATTGGTAACGCGCGATGATATTGGGCAGCGAATGGACGGCTTTTCACTTGACTCCACGTGGCTGGGAGGCGGGAGACAAACAGCGCGAATTCGCGCCTATGTTGAGTCGGCCGGCTCCTCCGGATAGGCTCCTGAGCGTAGTCAATAAGGTTTCGCGACAAGAGTTCGGCACCGACGAGCTGGTCCAGCGCGAAGTATGGCGGACACCGGATTCGACGCAAGTTGAATCGGCACTAGCGCGGTTCGGCGCTGCCCCGAAGAATTTGTAGTGGGAATTCACTTAGCGGTTTATCCCCTGTTCGATCCCACGGCGGTCCAGATTGACGCGGTAGCGATCCGCCAGAACTTGGAGGTCCAAGGTCCAGTCGAACATCGATCGAACTTCATGGACCTTAAAGGCGTGTTGCGTATACGCAAGGGCCTGCGCCGGCGTGATGCTATTCACTGAGGCCAGCCACGCGATCACCTGTTGTCCCCGGCCAATCTTGAGGGCAAGACCAATATGCTTCACCTCGTGGCATTCCGGACACAGAGAGATGAGTCGTTCGAGCCGTTGAACGGCTTTGTGATCGTCGTACGTCCACACTTCGTGGCACTCCACCGGATGCGTGTCACCGCGCCGGCCGCACAGCTCGCACTGGTGGCCAGCTGCCTTAAAAACTTCCGCCTGAAGGCGATCCCATGTCGCCGGTGAGACATTTGAGCGGACATTGCTATACCAGCAAGTGGTCGGGACAAGCTCGATCGTTAGCAGCATCATAATTGCGTATTGTTTGTTATTGAGATATGCTCCGGAACCAACACGAACGCCAAATACCAATGGCATCTACATAATATCAATGCTAACATAGGCAAATGAAAGTCAACTCAGAATTGGAAGATTTCGCGCGCCAAGCAGGGTGGTTAGGGTTCCTCCGGGAAGCCCGCAAAGTAACTCTGCAGAGCCTGGCGGTTGCCCACGCTACCCAGCGTAGCAACCTTTCCGCATTTGTGACCTCGCAAGGTAAGGTGCGGAACATTTCCCCGGACAAGATCCGTGCTGTCCTGTTCGATTTGGGGGTGCTGCCAGACGGGATGTTGTCCCAAGGCTTACATCGTTGGGTGGCGGAAAAATCCACGATACCGGCGATGTGTTCGATGCTGGCCCTAAATCAGTTTGAGCGATGCCTCATTTTGGATTTGGGGAGCAAGTTTGCGTTTTTGGTGGCAAAGGTGGTGGATGGGATCCTGATCTTTGGTGAACTGGAAGCGAAGGGCGAAGAAGAGTGCGCTGGAGATCTGGTTGAGCTGCTGAAGGATGGGTTGGGTGGATTTGCTGAAAAAGTAAATGTGATTGCGCTTGATCGGATAGGTGGCGCGCAGATGCAGACTTTGTGGATGACAAAGGATGATTCAGTTGTCCAGGAGCATTTGTTGTCCTTATTAGGGTGATTTGGGTCTGCCTTTTAGGCAGTGATGATGTTGTGTGTTGTGTCGAAAATCGAAGGAAAAACTGTATGGCTTCCGCAAATCGTCTGAAGGCTAACGAACTGGTGATGTTGGTGGCCGGACTGCTCAATTTGGATGTCGAACTCATGGCACGCGTCGGCAATTTGCCGGTGCGGAATCTGAGGTCCTGGCTCGCCGGCAAGAAGGAGAACCTGCGGCCGCAATCCATCGTGAGCTTGTTGACGTTGCTGGGCCTGAAGGTGGACAAAACGATTTCGTTGGATCCCAGCAGGGTGCATTTCTGGACCGTGCATGACGGGATGTTCGCTCGCGGCAAGAAGGCCTACCGCGCGCTGAGCTCGCTGTCGAAACTGTTGGCCGGCAGCATGATCACTGAAGTGGTCCCGCAGAAAGGACGCGGCGGCGTATTCAACCGCCAGTCGCATTACCTGGTCATGGGCGATGGCGTGCGCGTGGTGATTACGCTGCAGCGCGGCCTGTTTAAGCGGGCGCGGATCAATCCTGACGTGATCAAAGGGGCGAGTTGGCGCGACGACACGGATCACCATTCGATCACGACGGGCTGGTCGTTGTGGACGCATCTGAAGGAGCGCGACCTGACGACCCATGAATTCGATCGCATGTTCTGGCAGAAGGATGCCAGCACCGGGTGGGGAGACGTGTCGCTCATGGCGCGCGAATTCGGTGTCACCCCATCGGATGTGTCTGCCTGGATGGTGTCGACGCATGGCGGCGCTGCCGCAAACGAGGCTCCATTGGGTGAAGAAGAAGCTGGCATCGACATCGACGGTGGCGGGCAGCTTTTCCTGCTGGTGGGCGGCGCTGGCCGCCGCGCTGCGTAACTGGAGCAATAGACAATGCTCCCAAATTCGTACAAGGAAGCCCTTAAAGGTTTCAAAGACCAGGCGGCTGCTGTATCTGCGCAGATCGCAGGGCAAGACAAAGCGGTTTCCCGCAAGGCGCTTCTTGAAGCGCAACAGCGGATGGCCGCTCATCCTTTGGCGTCGAAAGATATTTATCGTGTGCTGATGGGTACAAAAGACGCTCAGCTGAATATCGACACATTGGATGAGGAGCGCTTGATGCAGGAGCTCGGCGCTGACTATCTCGCCCAGTTCGCATCAGTTTGACGAAGAAAGTAACTATGTCGATTCGTGATAATCCACATCCAAGGACTACGGCGCAAATCAGTCGCATTGCGGGTTACTGCGGCCGTAGCGTTATCGATGATGTACGTCACGGGCGGCTGTCGATCCGCGCTGCGGACGTCCTGACTCATTTGATCGAGCACGGCAAACTGAAGACGGGTGAAGTTGCAGCTCTGGTTCCGTATGGATTCGCGGTGAAGGCTCCACGCGGTCATGTGATGGATATTCGTCGAACGCTGCTGGAATTGGTGCGAAAGGGGCTGCTGCTGGAGGATGCCAGCGCAAAGACCTCTGCTTGGACCACCACGCCAACTGCGACGCTTTAAAGGGAAACGCATGCCTCGATCTTCGAAGCCTCCTCGGCTTTACCTGGTGCTTTTGCTGGTTCTGGTGCCGATTCACGTTTTCGTGGTCGTCTACGCATTCAACATGAACACAATCGCATGGGCGGAAACTGGCCGGATGATGGGCGGCGGTGGTGCTGCAGATCCGGACTTGATGAACAGGGCTGTGCGTGTCGGCTACCAGTTCTACAAAGGCACGTTCGCGCTCTTCGCTCTCGAATTTATGATTCTGGTGGCGGTGTTCATTAAATTGCGATCGCCCGAGGTTGATACGGTGCCTGAGGTCGACGTCGACATTGACCAAGAGCACGCGCAGTCGATATCCGCGCGGCTGGCGGCGACGGCGGCCGCCGATGAAGTGATGCTTCCGGAGCCGGTCGCGCGGTTGATCCGCGAAGCGCGAGATCTTTACCCTGACATGATCCAACAGAAAGGCACATCATGAGCGAAACTACCAGGGTGCTCCATTTGACGGACAGGCAAATCCGCATCCTTTGCGAAGGGATGAAGCTGGTTCAGCGAAACGCTGCCGGCGCCGACGAGCTTGCGACGGCGGAGAGGATGCTGCTGCATTTCCAGCAGGTGGTCGGCGCAGCGGGCGAAGACGGGGACGCGCGAGACGAACGAGGGTCGGTGGGATCGGGCGTAATGCCTGGCGGTCAATCCCATCAGGATAACCCGCAGCGGCCCATGACAAAGGAGCAGATGCAGGAGCGCGTGCGGTTGCTATCGGACGAGATGGATGCGAACGAAGAAGAGAACCGCACGATGCAAGCGGAAATTGATGAGTTGTACGCGAAGATCGATGCCAGCCCCGCCGCCGAATAAAACTGCTTGCGGCAGGTGCCAGGCTGGAGATGGAGTGCCCGGCGTGGACGAAGTTTATTTTGATGGATTCGAAGTAGTGATCGAGGAGATCGTAGCATGAAATTGACGACACAGATGGGTAATGCCGCCATGGCTAAAGCAATCGACATCGGACTTATCCCCGACGGGGTGACGTTCGCGCAGCGCGAGCAGCTTGATGCTGTCCTGCAGGCTGCACTGGACGCGCATCCGGTATTGAAGCTGGGCCCAGCGTTGGTGTTCGTCGGCAGCGACCTGACCGCTTTCCAGGTATGCGCTGGTGAAGATGTAGACGCGGTTCTTTCGAATGCCAACGTCAAGTGCTTCATTCCGGCGCATGATGGTACGTCGCAATGAGCCAAGGCCACGACGCCGGCCTGGCCCACTGCATTGGCTGTGGTTGCCATGATCTGCATGCGTGCGAGTCGGGCTGTTGGTGGCTCAAGGTGGATTATGCCGCCGGATCTGGCGTGTGCAGCGAGTGTGAAATGTATTTGGCCGCATGGGAGGCTGGCCAACGGGCTGGTCCCGGCCTGCGGCCGCATATCGTTGAGTTCCGGAAGATCATCTTGCGTCATCTGCACGACCAGCTGCCGCAAGGCGAATGGGCAAGGCTGCGCGAGCTCTCCATCACTCGGAACGGGCCTCACCCTAACGAGGAGCGTGTTCCTGGCGCGACTCCCGAGCAGCTGGTGGAGCTGGCTGTCAGTGAGGACGGAATACCGTTGCGCGAGCTTATGAACGGCTTCGTCAAGGAGGCGGGTGACATCGGCCAGCTGCTGGGGCAGCCTGTTTACTACTTTACAACCCGGGGCATCTACGCTTGGAGCGTATCGTTGGATGCTCCGTCCATGTTGTCTTTATGGGTAACATACCCAGCCTACCCGCCCGGATGGTAAATTATAAAAAAGCAATATGCCTATATTGACTATCGTTGCATTATGTTCGATGTGAAATAGTATAAATAGCTGTCAGAAAAGCGCCTAGCCGGCGCTTTTTTTTCGCTTAATGGTTGCATTTTTGACTTTTGCCATTTATCATCGCCAAAAGATAAACTAACGAAAGTCAACAAATGAGCGCCATGAAACTGACCGGAGAGCAGCTCGCCGTCTGCGACAGCGATGCGGAAATCATCAAGGTGACGGCCGGTGCCGGCACTGGCAAGACCTCGACGCTGAACGCTTTTGCCGACTGCAACAGCGATGAGCGGATCCTCTATGTGGCCTTCAACAAGTCTATCCAGCTGGAGGCCAGCGCCAAGTTCCCATCGAACACGACCTGCAAGACGGCGCATTCGATCGCGTATGGCCAGTGCGGCCGCGAATACGGCAACGTGCCCAATAAGCTGCAGGGTGACATCAAGCCCTTCCACATCCAGCGCTATATCTCGAAGTCGCTCAACGATATTCCGCAGGCCGCACACCACCTGTACGGCGGCCGCGTGATCGAGACGGTCAAGAATTTCCTCGTGTCGGCAGACACGGAGCTGGGCATGAAGCACGTCTCGGTAGGCAATGCGCCCGTCGAGGTGAAGTACTTCAACGGTCAGATGCTGAAGGCAGATGCGGAGCGCATCTGGACACTGATGAAAGACCTGAAGTCGGAAGTGCCGATGCTGCACGATGGTTACCTGAAGCTCTACCAGCTGTCGGGCCGTCGCCTGCCGTACGGCATCATCTTGTTCGACGAGGCGCAGGACACGAACCCAGTCACCCAGGCCATCGTCGACGCGCAGAAGGCGCGCAAGGTCTATGTCGGTGATCGCCACCAGGCGATCTACGGCTTCCGCGGCGCGACCAATGCGATGGAATCGATCCAGGCGGACGAGCATCACTACCTTACCGGCTCTTTCCGATTCGGTAAGGAAGTGGCCGACGTCGCCAACATGCTGCTGGCGGTGAAAGACGAAAGTATGCGCTTGCGCGGCCTGGGCCCGGAAAGCCGCGTGCGCTCTGTATCGGCGGCGGAAGGATACGCATTTATCAGCCGCGGCAACTCGGCCCTGTTCAATCGCGCAGTGCAGTGCCTCTCCGACAACCAGCCGTTTTCGTTCGTCGGCGAAATGAAGGGCTACCGTTTCGACCAGATCCTGGACGTGTTCAACCTGAGTTCCGGCAGCCAGGTCAAGGATCCTTTCATTCGCTCATTTGCAGGCTTTGATGAGCTGCTCGAGTACGCCGAAGCGATCAATGACCGCGAGATCAAGGCGCGCTGCAAGCTGGTGAACAAATACGGCCAGGACATTCCGCGTCTGATCGAGCAGATCGAACAAAAGGCGCTGCCACCGGTGGTATCCGGAGATGAGGCTGGTAGCCACGCCAAGCGCATTGTTCTGACCACCGGCCACAAGTCCAAGGGCCTCGAATTCGATAACGTCCAGATGGCGGGCGACTTCATGGAGCTGATCGACGAGGATGGCAAGTTGTTCGACATCGCCGAGGCCGGTGCCGAGGATGTCGAAGAAGTGAATATCCAATACGTCACAGCCACGCGCGCCAAGAAGGCGCTGCAGCTGTGCGAATCGCTCCTGGCATACCAGGAGCATGTGAACGAACACGGACACGAGCAGGCCGCCGGCCTGAAGCCGGCGTAGGCCTGTGGCGTGCATCCGCTGTAAAGCAGTAACCGAAAGCTGTATACCCTCAACGTTAAGGAGTTTGTAATGTCCCTTCTGAAGAAACTGCAGGAGAAATCGAAGGCCGCTGGCGGCGACCAGAAGTACAACGCTTTCGGCGCTGTCTTTAAACTGGCCACGGCGGAAAAAACGGATACCGGCATGAAGCTGACCGGCACCATCCTGAACACGAACAAGAACCTGGCCGACGGCGAAGTCGTCTCGGTGATCTTCCGTGGCGACAATGCGGATCGTTCGGTGACCAACTTCCTGAAAGGTAATGGCAAGGGCGCGCTGAACACGCCTGAAGCCGCCGCCGGCACCTTCCTGACCCTGGAAGGCTGCTATCTCATGGAAGAGATGGATGGCGACCGCCGCCAGCTGAGCGCCCGCTGGTTGAACACCCTGGCCTCGTCGCGCAATGCGGATCACGAGAACCGTTCGTTCATCGAAAATGTCCTGGCCACCGCGCCGCGCATCTCGTTCAAGAATCCGGACATGAAGCCGGGCGAACCGGAACGTATCACCCTGCCGGTGAACGCGCACAAGATCACCGCCAAGGTCAAGAACGATCACGGCACCTTCGACAAAGAATTCACCTACGAATGGGCCGTGGACAAACTGAAGCAGCTGTCCGGCGCAGACAAGCCGACCGTCGTCATCGATACTGTCGAGCCGAACGAAGCCGTGACCGTGACCGACCGCGCCAGCCTGGAAGCTGCGCTGGGCACCCAACTGGCGCGCGGCACGAAGGCCCTGGCGCTGTTGCGCGTTACGGACGGCGACGACGTCCTGACCCGTGCCGTCTACGTCGCTTTCAAGAAAGACGGCGACGAATACGTTCCTGACGTGACCAAAACCCTGGACGACATGTTCAAGAACAATATCTTCAAGGGCGTTCCTAACGAAGACCTGTTCAACGGCCTGGGCGACGGCAGTGTGAAGCTCGAATCCATTCCTGGCTACCGCATGACCTATGCCGGCGACCCCAACAAGGACGACAACGCAGCCTACAAGCTGATCGCCGACGTCAAGGACGGCAAGACCCAGCGCTACCAGATGATTTTCGGTGCCGACGGCAACCGTTTCGCACAAGTCATCTTGCCAGGTATCGCACGCTCCGACACGATCGACGGCTTCTCGCCGTTCAACATCCTGGCCGGCGAACCGGGCACCTTCCTGGCGCACGAATTCAACACGCCGAACATCGCGCCAAACGCACAGGCGACTCCGCCGGTGCAGCCCGTCGACGCCGCTGCCCCGGCTCCAGACTTCGCCGCTCTGGAAGGCGAATTCGAGCACGCCATGGGTGGCGACGAGCCTGAACCTTCCTCGGGCCCACGCCCATAAGTCGCGCGGGTCTTGGCCCTTACGCGATGTCCGCAGCCGCCTCGCGCGGCTGTTTTTTTGCCTGCAGTTTCAGAAAGCGCAGATCCATGGAAATAATTCGCTTCCTCAATCCAGTCGTTCCGGTCAGCATGCTGCGACGGCCGTCGTCGCAGCTTCAGCTGCCGCCATTGGCCATTACTGACCAGATAAAGGAGCTGCTGCAGCAAGATGCCGTGGTGGCCGTTGGTGTCAGCGGTGGCAAGGATTCCCAGGCCGCCGCGATCGCGACGGACCAGTACCTTAAGAGCATTGGTCATTCCGGCCCCAAAGTGCTGGTGCACTCGGACCTCGGCCGTGTTGAATGGCGGGAGAGCCTGCCCGTATGCGAGCGCCTGGCCGACCGGCTGGGCTGGGAGCTGCTGACGGTGCGCCGGCAGGCCGGCGACATGATGGATCGCTGGAACGTGCGGTGGGAAAACAATGTGGCGCGATACCGCGACCTCTCGTGCGTGAAGATGATTCTTCCGTGGAGCACGCCATCAATGAGATTCTGTACGTCGGAATTAAAGAGTGCGGTGATATCAAGCGCACTGAAGAAGCGCTATCCAGAGCGTGACATCGTCAGTGTATCGGGGATTCGCCGCGAAGAGAGCGCGCCGCGGTCGAAGATGCCGATTGCCGCGCCAGAAGCTCGATTGACCAGGCGCGGTAGCGTCGGCTACACCTGGAACCCGATCATCGAATGGAAGCTGGGCGAGGTACTGGCCTCGATCGACGGAGCCGGGCTTGAGCTCCACGAGGCCTACACGAAATACAACATGTCGCGCGTCTCCTGTGCCTTCTGCATTATGAGTTCGGAGGGCGACTTGATCGCTTCCGCAGGCTGCGCGGACAACGTGGACATCTTGCGCGAAATGGTGGGGCTGGAGGCCCGGTCGACCTTCGCGTTCCAGGGGCACCGCTGGCTGGCCGATACCGCCCCACATCTATTGTCTTCCGATCTGAAGACCCAAGTCGCGGCCGCGAAGCGGGCGGCGCTGCAAAGGCAAGACGCCGAGCGCCGCATTCCCGATCATCTGCTTTATTCAAAGGGGTGGCCGACCAGGCTGCCCACACATGAGGAGGCGCGCCTCCTCGCTGAGGTCCGGCGCGATGTCGCCGAGATTCTGAACCTGTCCATTTCCCACACGACGGCGGATGCCGTTCGTGAGCGGTACGCAGATCTGCTGAGCCAGAAGGCCGCGAAGCTGGATGGCGCTCCGTCTCCGGACGGACCGGACGCCCAGGACGATATCCAACTGAGCATGTTCGCCATTTGATGGCGGTATTGCGCATTCGAAAACTGAAGAGGATTGAATGGAAGCAGAAGCAAAAAAGAAGACTGCCGATGGCCAGCAGCTGGTCAGCTGGATCCAGTTGAATGACACTGACCCTGAGGCACGCCTGGTTGCCTTGAGGTTTCCCTCTGGTACCAAACGCCTGGTTCTTGTCGCCAACGACGATCTGACCGAAGCCACCATCAAGGCGCTGGGCGAGATCGGTTTTTATCTCAGCCGCTCGGGCTTCTTTGTTCGCGACGACCTACGCTTTTCGCTCCCGACGATCCGGCGTGCGTTCCCCAATGCCGTACCTGTGCAAATGCCGATGAACCAGGTCACCAGGATCATGCCCGGCAGGCCCACAGACGGCGCACCGGACCCCGGAGACGAGAAGCCGGTTGAGCCGGTCGTGGCGGTGAATAACGCGGTGATGACCGCCATGCCGCTCGGCGTGAATCATTTGGGTCAGGTGGTCTACCAGGGTGAAGACGGGCGCTTCATCAGCGACGTGCAGAAGAATATCATTCGTGAGGCGGAGGCCCGCTCTGGAGCGACGTTCCTCTATGCTACTTCGCCCGAAGACTTGGCCCTTTGTGCCGACGGCCTGGTACGCGAGGTCGCCGGCGGAAAGGTGTTCCGATTCGATGATCTGAAGCGGTTCGCTACTGTGATTACAGGCGTGCGCGACGAAGAGCTGCTCGCATCGCCGGTGTTGCGTGAGGTACAAGAGGCCGTTGAGGCCGCATTGGTGCGGCACTTGCGTCGCTACGCCGGACCGCTCGGAAAGACCGCCTACAACCTCGCCATCAAGCTGGAAGAAGGTCAGCCGCCTATGGCGGCGCGGACTTCGGACTCGGTACGGCTGCAGCAGTATTCGACGCCACTGCCGATGAGCGTTGTCGTCCAGCGAATAGTCGGGTCGACCGCTGGTAAGGAAGTACTGGAGCCGACGATTGGTAACGGGTCCCTGGTATGCGGCATGCCGGACGCCTTCGTCACCGGATGCGATCTGGACGAGCGACGACTGGCCAACGTGCGACGAGACCGGAAGGAAGCGAAGCTTCACCTGCGCGACGCAACCAGCGTCGACTTCCGCGAATTGAACGAAGGCCGGCCCTTTGATGTGGTGGTCTCCAACCCGCCGTTCGGTGGCCTTCAGATGCCCCGGATGATGCACGGCCTGAAAGTGAACCGTATCGACCACCTTATCCTGGTGCGGTCCATCATGGCGCGCACCGATGGCGGACTGGGCGTCTACATCATCGGCGCGGACAGCTACATCGATTCCAAGTCGGGCCAGGTTGCCGGCGGCTCACGCACGCTGTTCAACTGGCTGGCCGACCACTATCACGTCGACGTCGTTGAGGTGGACGGCGGCATGTTTGCCAAGCAGGGCGCATCGTTCCCAACTCGCATCGTAGTCGTGGGCAAGCGCGCCCCGGGCGGCCCGCAGGTGGCGGACCAGCTGCAAGTAATCCGGGATCATGAAGAGCTGTTCGAATGGTCTATCCGCATGCAGGCCAAGTATGCACCGCGACCTGCCGCGGCATCGGTCGTCGCCCCCGCGCCGGTCCCGGCCACGCCGAGCGAGGACGTGGAACCGCCGGCGGCGGTGGTCGACAGCGCAGTCGACGCGGCAGATAGGCCGACCGGAGAGAGCAATGTCAGCGACCAGGAGGAGAACTCGTACCAGTCGCCATATTCCGCGTTCAGCGGCGTCAGCGACGCCACGGCCATGATCCCCCGGAATCTTGCGACGCCGACCAGGATTGCGCTGGCCGGCGTGGTGGAAGAAAGCGGCGACATTGATGAGTTCGTTGCTGGCGAGCTGGGCTGGTCCGTGGACGAGATGGCCGGCTATCTGGCTCCCGAACAGGTCGACGCTGTCGCTCTGGCGATTCACTCTGTATGCAAGGGACGGGGCTTCCTTGAGGCGGATCAGACCGGGCTCGGCAAGGGCCGTGTGATGGCGGCGCTCGCGCGCTTCTCAGCCCTGAACAACACGCCGGTGATCTTCCTGACCGAGACGCCTACCCTCTTCACGGACTTCTGGCGCGACATCCGGGACATCGGGTCCGATAGCCTCTTCACGCCGCTGATCGTGAACGAAGGGGTGTCGGTCTATGACCCCATTTCGGGGGCGAAGCTAATCCCGCCGACGCCGCGCGCGGTGATGGAGACCGCGCTGCGGTCTGGCTCGTTGGATCCGGCCTATAACATGGTGCTGGGCACCTATTCTCAATTCAACCGTGACCGCAGCTCTTCGGCAAAGGCGCGCTGGATCGGCGATGTCGCGCGCGGCAAGGCGCTGCTGATCGACGAGGCGCATAACGCTGCCGGCGAGTCGAATACCGGGCACAACATCGGCATGGCGATCGACCAGGCGGAGTACGTGGTGTATTCGTCGGCGACGTCGATGAAGGATGGCCGAAACGTCATGCTCTACTCGCAGCTCTTCCCCACCACGGTCGACATGGGCGCGCTGCCGGAGACGCTGGCCACCGGCGGCGAGGTCCTGCAGGAAGTGCTGTCCGGGATGCTGGCGCGCGATGGCGTGTTTGTGCGCCGCGAGCATGACCTTAGCAACCTGACGTTCCGCACGGTGACCGACACCGAGCGCGAGGAGCGCAACCGGGCGCTCTCCGACCGGCTCGCCGAGATCCTCGAATACATGAACTACCTCGCGGGCGACATCAACCAGCTGGTCAATGTCCGCAACAAGGAGATCAAGAAGCTGTTAGAGAAGATCCCGGATAAGGAACGCAAGGGCAACCGCATGGGTGCGATGAACGTGAATTTCGGTTCCCGCCTGTTCGCGATCTACCGACAGTTCATGATGGCCCTGAAGGTCGACCTGGCGACCGAGCGCTCAATCCGCGCACTGGAGAACGGCCAGAAGCCGGTCATTGTCTTGAACAACACCATGGAGTCGTTGCTCAAGGACCTGGTACTGCAGAACGAAGTCGATATCGCCGACAGCAACGAGCTGGCGGAAGTCGATGCGTCCGGCTTGTCCGCGCTCCTGCAGGGAGAAGTCGAGCTCGACGAAGAGATGAGCTTCCGCGATGTGTTGTATCGGATGCTGGACCGCCTCACCTACTACTGCGAGACGACACGCTACGGCGAGGTCGTCAAGCAGCCTGTCACCTCTGAGGAGGCTAGGGAGACAGTGGCGCTGATCCGCCGCCTGATCGGCGAGTTCCCTGACCTGTCGGTGTCACCACTCGACGATATCCGCCGCCGCATCGCGGCCGCCGGTTTCGTGTGTGACGAGCTGTCTGGTCGTAAGCTGCAGATCATCGAACGCGACGGCCACGTGTACGCATCACCGATGGCCGAGCGGCCAAAGGCCCAGATCGTGAAGGATTTCGTGACCGGAAATTCTGACGCGCTGCTGTTGACACGCGCCGGCAGCACCGGCATCAGCTTGCACGCGGGCGAGAAGTTCCCGGACCAGCGGCAGCGCGTCATGATCGAGCTCCAAGACGCCCCGGACGTGAACGTGCGTGTGCAGTTTTTTGGACGGGTCAACCGGAAAGGGCAGACTTCCGCCCCTGAGATCGAGACGCTGTCGTCTGGCCTGATCGGCGAAGCCAGGCCGATAGCGATGCAGAACGCGAAGCTGCGCAGGCTCTCCGCCAACACGACTGCGAACCAGGACAATGCCGCCTTGAACCGGCAAGTCCCTGACTTCATCAACGCCATTGGCGACGAAGTGGCGTACCGCTACCTCGAGGCGAATCCGGCGATCGCGCGCCGGCTGGACATCGACATGGACAACGATGACGAGCGGGCCGAGTCCTACTTCATCAACAAGCTGACCAGCCGGTTGATCATGCTCCGCGTGACCGAGCAGGAGCAAATCTATGAGGCGCTCACCAACGAATACCTGCGGGTGATCAAGGAGCTCGACGCGAAGGGCACCAACCCCCTGAAGTCGCGCGAAATGGACGTGCGGGCGCGGGAGATCAGCCGCGAAGTATACGAGAGCGGCAACCCGCACTCCGATTCCGCATTCAACCAGCCGGTCTACGCTAAAACCATCGAGTACGAGATCCGGATCAACCCAATCCGCAGCGCCGAAGTGAAGGATCGTGTCCGGCTCGGAGCCGACGCGGTGAAACGGTACCCGATCAATCACGAGGAGCGCGAAAACCAAGAATTTTTCCTCGCGCTCAAAGGATATCTGGCATCGAATCGGAGCCAGTTCCTGAAGACGGTGCTGGGCAAAGAATTCAAGTCGATCGACGAGGCGATGGCCGCCAAGCGCGCGAACGCCGTGCAAAAGATGCTCGGCCGCCTCCAGGCCCTGGACGCCGTGCTGGACGGCCTGCACGTCGGGGCGGTCGCCCGCTTCACCAACGACGAGGACGAGACGGACTTCGGCATCGTCACGCGGGTCATCGTGCCGGATAACCCGAAGCACATCCATTTGCTAGGAGCCTACGAGCTTGCGTTTGCCGTACCAGGCAAGCAGGGCCTGGTCGAGCGAACGCTCTACAGTTTGCAGGCGGACGCCCAGTTCCGCGTCATGCCGAAGAGCGCTATGCAGCAGGATCTCATGCTCAAGTTCGATTCCGCGCCGGAAGGCGTCGTGGTCCTCCAGCGGCTGATCCTCGACGGTAACCTGTTCAAGGCGGCCCAGATCGCGGCAACGAATGCCATGGGCAGCAGCGTGATCTACAGCGACGTGGAGGGCAACCGCCACCGTGGCGTGCTGCTGGCGCGCGGTGTCGAAATGAAGCACTTGAAGAACTTGGCGGTGCGCGTCGAGACGCCGGCGATGTGTCGTGAGGTTTTGGCACGTTTCGCGGACATTCTTCTCAGTTCGTCGCCGGATTCGAAGGGGGCGCGCGACAAGGACCTGATGCTGCGCCTGCAGGACGGCCAGGCCATCTTGGAGGTGCCTGGTACCAAATCGCTTGGCGGCCGGTATTTTGCTGACGAAGACCTGATCAAGGTAACCGGGCCGTTCGCCGGATCGCGGGCCGGGATGACGGCAAAATTTCCGCTTGATAGTATCGAAAAAGCAACCTCAATCCTTTACCGAAAAGGCGTCTCTATGTATGCCGACCCCTCGTATCGAGAGGCAATTAACCGACTTAATGCCTTGGTATATACTAATGAAAGTTGCGTTACAAAAGGTAACGAGGGTAAAATGGCCAGAGCCTGTTAATGGAATGAAACGTTGAACGCATTGCAACAATTTGCCGCCGCTGTAGCACTGCCCGACCAGTTCGGGCAGGAGCAACCGTATGTTCGGTATGCGTACGTGGATCCCGGCCACCAGGCCGGTGCTGACGCGGATGTGGAGTTCCGGGAGGCGGATGGTGGCAACACTGTGGTGGTTACCGTCTCCGAGTGGCGTGCTGAGGGCACCGGACGAGCACGCTCGATTGTAGTCACCGCGGTGTTTGCTGCTGACACGGGCGAGCTGCTTGAAACCGCGCATGACGACCTGATGGAGACGCTCTTGGGCGCGACCATGGGTATGCGTCCTCTGAGCGGCGAGGCATCAGTATGACGCTCTCACGCCTTTTCCGGGGGGTAATTGAACACCTCGCGGCAGTATTGTTGCATCACCTTCAACGTCAACTTCATGCCGGTTTGAAGCCGAACAAATTCTTGAATGTCGGTAACTTTGAGGCGTTCGTTGACCAGTATCGCCAAGCCTGGTTTCACCGCCTCCAGTCGTTCGCGAATACGGTAGGGAATTCCCCCATTTTTTTCAAGCGCGAACTCTCTTGCTGCGCGAACAACCGCTTTCTCTCCTGGAGCCATCCAGTTTCTCCTCGTCCGATGTTGATGAGAAATGATAGCAGAGCTGTAACTTTCTTGGCGCTGAGTACTTCCAATGAGTGCAGCGAACCGATCAAATTGTTGCATGGGATAACACAATGAAAGTTTACGTGGCCGAAAAGCCGAAATTGGGCAAGGCGATCGCCGCTCAACTCATGAAGCAATCGCCTAAGGTGGATGCCGGCCGCGAGTATGTAGCTGGCCGCGATTGGGCTGTGTGCTGGGCCGCGGGGCATATCTTCGGCCTCGAAGAGCCTGATTTTTATATCGGATCGAAGTTCCCCGGTGCGAGGAAGAACGGCAAGGGCCGTTTCCTCTGGACGTTTGAGCATTTGCCGCTCTTGCCGGCGCAGGACGGCTGGCCAGCCTGGTCGGTGAGCCTCGACCCGGAAAAAGCCAGCCTCTTCAAGACGATCAAGCAGTTTGTGGGAAAGGCAACGGTGGTGGTGAACGCGGGCGATCCGGACCGCGAGGGCCAGTTGCTGATCGACGAGATCCTGGAGGAGTTGGGGAACCGCAAGCCCGTCCGTCGCGTGCTGATCTCTGGCTTTGACGAGACCTCTGTATTGAACGGGCTGAAAAACGAGCGAGACAACGCCGAATTCCGCGGCATGAAGGATGCGGCGCTGGCGCGAAGCTGCGCCGACTGGCTGTGTGGCATGAACTACAGCCGCGCGTGCACGCTCCAGGCGCAGGAAAGCGGGTACGCCGCCAGCCACGTGTCGATTGGACGAGTCCAAACGCCGTTGCTGGGCCTGATCGTGCAGCGAGATCTCGAAATCGAGAATTTCAAGCCAGTGGACTACTTCTCTCTGGTGGCGCAGCTGAGGGTCAATCAGGGTGCGTTCCTCGGGCGTTGGAAACCGCATCAGGGCCAGGCCGGACTGGACGAGCAGGGCCGTCTGCTGGACCGCCGCATTGCCGACCAGCTCAATGCGCTGGTGAAAGGCAAGTCCGGCAAAGTCATCGAGTATTCGGACGAGGAGAAACAGGAAGGGCCGCCGCTGCCATTCTCCGTGGACAAGCTTCAGGTCCTGGCCTCCAAAAAGTACGGGTACAAATCGGATGCTGTGCTCAACGCGCTGCAGTCGCTCTACGAGAAGCACAGTCTGACCACCTATCCGCGCTCGGACTGCCAGTACTTGCCGGTTGGCCAGCTGGCCGACGTGCCGCAGGTGTTCGATGCCGTGACGCACAATCTTGCGTTTCCGAAGCCGGTACTAGACCAGGTTGATTTGGGTCGCAAGTCGCGCGCCTGGAACGATGGCAAAGTCACCGCGCACCATGCGATCATTCCGACCGGGCAAACGGCAGACTTGTCTGTGCTGACGCCGATCGAGCGCAATCTCTACGAGGAGATTTGCCGCCGCTACTTGGCCCAGTTCCTACCCAATCGACGCTATCGCGAGGTGAAAGCGCTGGTCGACGTGTGCGGCCAGCACTTCGCCGCGTCGGGAACAACCACGATTTTCGTTGGTTGGAAAGTGATCGAGGGGGCCGTCGAGAAGGAGAACCCCGAGGGTGCGAAGCAGGAGGCCGTGCTCCCTCCCATGAAGTTAGGCGATCAGGTCGCTTGCGATGGCCTGTTGATCGAGCCGAAGAAAACCCAGCCTCCGGAGCACTTCACCGACGGCACGCTGCTGGAGGCCATGATCAATGTCCACAAGTTCGTTACCGACGAAAAGGTGAAAGGCATCTTCATGAAGATGCTGGCCGATAAGAAGGACGGCGACGAAGACGGCGCGTGCGGCCTGGGTACGCCGGCAACGCGGCACACATTCGTCCCCAAGCTGGAGGAGATCGGGTTCCTGGCACGCCAGGAGGCCGGCGGCAAGCGGAAGTCCAAGGAAACATTCATCGTGTCCACGGCCGCAGGTCGTGCGCTGATCCAGGCGATTCCATCCGAACTGGGTAGGCCCGACATGACCGCGCTTTGGGAGACCGCGATGCGCGAAATCGAAAGCGGCCGCGCCAGCGTGGATCGCTTCCTGGCCATGCAGGCTGATTGGATCCGCAAGACCATCGACAAGATCAAGCAGGGTCCGTTGAACCTGCCAGCTCCGCCAGGCGCGAAGAAGCGCGCTGACGGTGGTGGCAGCAGCGCGCCGCGCCAACCAGCGCAGCTGGCCGGTAAAGACTGCCCCAAATGCAGCAAGCCGATGGCTGTGCGCCAGGGCGCGAAAGGTAAGTTCCACGGTTGCACCGGGTATCCGGCCTGCAAGCACGCAGAGAACATTTGATAGGACCGAATGATGAGCACCCCACTGGTAATTGATGCCCTACGCGCGATCGACGAGGCTCCTAACGGGCTGGATCGCACCATTCTGCTTCAGATGCAGGAAAACATCGCCTGCGACATCATGAAGATTTACCGCGACGATCTGGCCAAGCTGCTCGCCAAGCAGAAGGCGTCGGGAATGTCGCCGCAGATGGCGGCCGCCGAGCGCACGGGCTTTTTCACGCAACGCCTGAACAGCGAATACCGTAACCGTACTGGCGCAAACGTGTTCAGCCTTCCCATGTACCTGGAGACGGCGGAGAACCGCTACCGGTTGGAGATCCGCCGCCATCTTCAGCAGGTGCAGGATTACATCGCGCACGGCAAACACGTGGCCGAAACCCATTACACCGGAAGCGTCCGCGAAATGCGTGCGGTGGATCCCGGCATGAGCGATATGGCCGGCAAAGTCGCGGCCGGGCTCAACGGTATCAACGGCGTGCTTGAGAAGCTTTCTCGCATTGGCAAGGATGCCGCCACCAAGATGGCCGCGGAGTTGCAGCGCGCGCTGGGCGACGGTCTGCGCGGGATCGAAAAAGATCCATTTGCTAGCGCAGTCCTCTCGGATGCCCAGACATTGGCAGCGGCGCAGCGTGAGCTCGAGCGCATGGAATCGTCTGGCAATAAAGTTGCCTTCCGGCATTGACAATAACAAATAATAACAGATAATAACAATCATCATTAATTCACATTGGAGCTTCCCATGAGCAATCAGCTTGCCACGCAATTCTCCTTCCCGATTGAGCTCGTCTCCGGCGCTATTGCTTTCCCGACGGGGCACTACGTTGAGGTGGACGACGACCTGTTCACCGACAACGGCCTGGGCCGCAAGATCGTGCAGACCCAGCAAATTCGCGTACACGGCCGCGATGTTTCGGTGGGGTACATCAACGAGGAAGGCACCCAGTACGGCCTGATCCTCGGCGTCGAGAATCCGGTGCCGCTGGGGGCGTTCGATGATGTCGCGCGCGCAAACCAGGGGCTGTTCGATGCGCTTCACGAGGCATTTGGCGGGAAGATCGGCAGCTATGCCCATCACGAAATGGTCATGGCGATCGTACGCGCCAAGGCGCAGGGCGTGGCGTCGGGCGATATCGTCGCTGTTCGCCAAGCTGCCGGTTGGGCGCGGACCGCTTATAAACGCGCCTCCTGGATCTTCACGCATCCGATGGACGCCGCCATCGAAACCCCGGTCGATTGGACCGCCAAGGGCCTGTAAAACTGTGCCGGCGTGGGCCGCCGGCGAAGGAGTATGACCGATGCGTAAAGTCGTTATGCCGGTGTTTCAGCCGATAGTGGAAATTGCAACTGGGACGATCTCTCATCATGAAGCGCTCGCGCGCGCACATGAGGGAAGCCCTGGCCACGTTAAATTGATCGAGGTGGGCGAAGCCTATGGCTTCGTGGATTTGATCGACATTGCGGTCGTTGATCACGTCTTTGCTCTTCTGCGCCGCCATCCGACGGTTCGCATCGCGGTGAACATCTCCGTGGTCACGATCGAGAATTCCTGCAGCGATCTGCTCGCACTCGTTTTCCAAAATATGGATTTGGCGGCGCGCATGATCTTCGAGATTACCGAGACAGTGGCCATCCACGACATGGCGCAAGTGCTGCGCTTCGTGGCCGCCGTTCGCCTGCTCGACGCCAAGATCGCGATCGATGATTTCGGCACTGGCCATTTCACGATCCCCCTGGTGGAGATGCTGAAGCCGGAATATTTGAAGCTGTCTTGCAACCTGGTGGAAGACCTGGCGAAGACCGGTAGTGAGATCGCGGCACTTCGCCAGATCACGCAACGGTATGGTGGGGTCATCATTGCCGAGCATGTGGATTCCGCAGAGAAGTTGGTGGCGCTCAGGGATTTGAAAGTGGAGTACGCGCAGGGATTCTATTTGGGTAGACCGACGAGTGTTGATGTGGCGTTCAGTACAAAGTTGCGAACCGATATTGTGGACAAAGTGGCGGCGAGTAGGCAGTTTGGTTTGCAGGACCTCCGGATACCGCGATCAGAAGTAGGGCTTGTGGCGAGATCGTAATTTTTTATTTGGGCTTGTGCTGTTGTTGTGTGTTTCGTCAAAAGCCGAAAAAGGCATGTGGGCGGCAAAGGGCTAATTTGGGTGTCGTAAGGAGTTTTTGTGCACGGTTCCGACGTGGATCTCGAACGGAAAATACGGGATCGCGGAAGGGGGCGTGGTGCACGTAATGGTGTGGCTGGCCGTAAGGGGACGGTGATGACGGAATCAAATTCGTTAGCAAGCGGAGCGGGCGACGGCGTCGGACCGCGTGCAATCAACGTCACTATGTTGACGGCCGACGGATGCGAAGGAAAGTTGGCTAATTATGCCCATCCCCTCCAAAAGGTAAAAGTTTTCATGACTGCTTGATTTTATGGGCAACGCTGCTTTCGGTCTGACTCGGACTGTGTTCGCGTTCAGTCAGTTTTTGAATCAGACCAAGTCTTTCCTGATCGGCTTTTTCCGCCCTTGCCTCAGCGCTGATCAGTTGCTGAGCAAGCATTTCTGCCTGCTTTTGCAAGGTTGCCCCCATCATTTTTCCTTCCGTCAACGCCTGTTGTGCCGTCTCGAGCCGACGATCCATTTCAACGCGCGCTGCCGAAAGTTCCCTTACCTGGTAGGTCAATTGGTCCCGCTCGTTTTTCACGACGCCCAGATCGGACTGAGCCTCTTGAAGTGTCTGCCGCAACCGCGCGTTGTCGGTGTCGAGTTGCGACAGCTTGCTCTCCTGTTGCGCAAGCGCAGCTTGTTGGGCCGCTTGCCGCTGCTGACCGCTCGCCAATTCCTGCTCCAGGCGCGCTATGCGCTGCTCGAACGCCTGTCGATCGTCCATCCTCTGCCGCGCAGTCGTTTCCTGGTAATGCTCGAATTGGACCCGCGTCTGTGCTAACTGCTGCGTGAGCGACTGCACTTCCGCTCCCCGGTCGGCAAGACGCTGCTGCAGGCCGGCATTTTCGGTCCGGGCAGCCGTCAACGATACTTCGCCAGCATGCTGGTCTTTCTGCAAGCACTCGAAGCTCGCTTTTAGTTGCACCAACTCCTGATCCAGGCTCCCCTTGGCCTCGGTCAGCGCGCCCTTGTCGGCCGCTGCAAGCTTTAACCGTTCGGCCATCGCTTCCTGCTCTTGCCGGTGACTGTCCTGCGCCAGCCCCAGCTGATGCGCAAGATCGGCCTGCAGCTTCTCATAGATGCCTTTGACGGCATGTAGCAGTTCAGCCGGCAAGCCCAATTCAGCTTCGGTAACTGTAATGACCTGCATTTGAAACGGGGCCGACCAGCATTCCAGCCGATTTTCGGCCAGGAATAACTGCAACTGACGCC
>NZ_JBXANP010000021.1:0-73691 GCF_058801745.1 Rugamonas sp. GW822-FHT03B10
GTGCCGTGCTGCGCGCGGCGCCGCTCGATGAAGGGCCGGCGCGGCTGGTCCGGCTGCGATGGCGACGGCGCGGCCGGCGGCTTGCCCTGGCGCGCCAGCAGCAGCGCCAGCCGGCCGATCCGGTGCCGCAGCACGGCCCCGTCGGCACCGCGCACGGCGGCGCCCTCGGCCGCCGCCGCCAGCGCGCCGCGCGCGATCTGGCAGCCCAGCGTGCGGTAGCTTTCGAACTGGTCCTCGTCGAACCACTGGTCGGCCGTGGACTGGTGCGGGAACTCGGGATGGGTCTTGCTGTAGTTGAGCACGTCCGCGTTCTCGGCTCCCGTGATGGCCGGTTTGATGTACAGCAGCACGCCATCCTGGCCCCGGCCGTCGGCCGCCCGGTACCGGATGCGGCCCGTCACAAAGCTGGCGCCCAGCGCCCCGCCGCCGGCCTGCGGCACGATGCGGCGCGCGTCGAGCACGATGGGCACGTGCAAGTCCGTGTAGCACTTGCGGATCGCGTTGCCCAGATCCTCGAACACGAACTTCTCGTCGCAGCTGGCGTCCACGGCCACCACCAGCCGGCAGCGCCGCCGCACCAGTTCGTACAGGCCGAGGTTCTCGAAATGGCCGCCGTCCGAGAGGTAGAGGAAATCGGCGTTGGTGTCGGTCAGGCCGAACAGCTCGGCCAGGATGCTGAACAGGCCGATGCGCGGCGAGGAACTCTGCCAGTGCTTCTCCTTGATGGGATTGGGCGACCAACGCCCGAGCCGCAGGTTGAACAACGTCATCAGGAAGGTCAGCGGCGGCGACGAGTGGTAGCCCATGTTGGGGCTGGCCGCCGCCCCCGACACGGCCACCGCCATGCCCAGCTTGACGACGGCGTCGTCGTCGCGGAACACGGACGGGCGCGCCGCGTAGTCGGCGCTGGGCCGGTAGCAGCCGCGGTGGGCGCCCGGCGTGAGCCGGTCCGGCGTTGGCATGGCCGGCATGTCGTAGCCGCAATAGGCCGGCGACAGACAGAACGCGGCCGCCTTGCGCGTCTGCCACGCCAGCTCCTGGCCGTTGACCATGTTGAGCGCCGCGTTGATCAGGTGGTAGGGCCGCTGCAGCGGCGCCGGCGCGGCCGGGTCGGCCTTGCGCAGCAAGCTGTGCAGAGGCGGATCGTCGGCCGGGTCGAAGCCGGTGAACGGATGCGGGCTGCGGCGCGGATTGCTGGCGCCGAAATAGGCGCGCACCAGCCGCATGCGGTACATCATGTACAGCGAGAACTTGTTGATGTCGACCCGCCACCCCAGCACCAGCGCCACCAGGCCGAAGGTGGCCAGCAGCGCCAGCACATGGCCCTGGTCGGCGCCGGTGGTGGCCTTGAAATACGCATCGTAGTACGCCCACAGCGGCGCGCTGGCGGCCCGCCGCACCTGGGCCGGCGCCACCAGATATTGCAGCCAGATGGTCAGCACGCCCACGATCACCAGCGTGAACGCATACGGCGCCACCTTGGCCACCAGCTCCAGCCGGGTCGGCGCGCCGGGCTTGCCGGTGGCGCCGCCGCTGCTGGAGCGCAGGCCGACCAGCGTGACCAGCGTGGTCAGCGCCGCGCCCGCGCTGCTGGTGCGCCAGTACTGGGTGAAGCCCCAGTCCAGCAGCGGCGGCAGGTAGAGCGCGAACATGCACCAGGCCAGCCAGGCCAGGCTGAAGATGAAGGTCCACGCGCCCTGGCGCGCCCACCACTCGCGGCTGGGGTCGCGGTACATGCGGCCGATCAGGCCGATCATCAGCGTGATGGTGACGCCGAACAGCGCCAGCAACAACGGCATGCCCAGGCTGGTCAGTTGCACCGCGTCGACCGGCAGCGGGCCGGCCCGGTGCGCCATCGACAGCGTCTTGAGCAGCAGCATGGTGGCCACGCCGAGCGCGCCCACCGCGCACAGCAGATGACCGAGCCCTTCCAGCAGCACCTTGGACGCCGGCTCCGTCTCGCCCTCGGGCGCCAGCTGCGCGGCCCGGTAATTGAGCCACTGCGCCGTGCCCCAGCCGGCCACCCACACCAGGAAGTACGCCACGCCCGGCAACAGCAGCCACGTGTACGGGTAGTGGGCCAGCCCGGCGGGGACGTCGTCCCAGAACCCGATCAGCCGCGCGCGGTACTGCCACACGGCCAGACTGCCCAGCAGGGCCGACACCATCAGCGGCAGGCAGATGCAGATCAGCACGTTGCCCTGGTTCTGCGGCAGCCAGCTGCCCGGCGGCGGCCGGCCCTTGCGCGAGATGCTGAGCGCCATGAAGTACACGGCCAGCAGGAACAGGCCGACGGCGCACGGCGCCGTGGCGCGGCCCGGCGTTTCCATCTCGTGCGCCACCACGGCCGTGAGCAGGCGCGGCAGCAGGAACAGGGCCGCCAACCACGCCGTCAGCAGGCTCAGGTTGAGCAGCGTGTTGCGCGCGTAGGTGCAGATCAGGGTCCAGGTGTCGGCGCTGAACATGCCGGTGGCCGGCGTCAGGTAGTGGCTGTACTGGCGCAGGAACTGCACGGGGATGGGCTCGGCGCGCGCGGCGCCGGCCGGCGCCAGCGCCTCCTCCACGGCCGCCACCTCGCCGCCCTGCTCCTTGATCCAGCGCGACAGCCAGCCGCCGATGTAGCCGCCGCCCGACACGGTGGACAGGTAATCGATGTCGCGCAACAGCCGCATCTCGGCCAGCGCCTGCAGCACGCCCAGGTTGAAGGTGGCGCTGCGGATGCCCCCGCCCGAGAACGCCAGCGCCGCCAGCTTGCGGCGCTGGGCGCGGCGGTACACGTCGGACAGCCGCGCCGGGCGCGCCCCGCCGAGGTCGCCGTCCAGCGCGTCGAGCTCGAACTGGAACACTTCGCTGAACACGGTGCCGGCGCGCGCGTTCAGGCGCGGCCACGGATCGTCGGTGCGCTGCAGGTTCTCGTCGCGCCGGAAGCGCTCCATGGCCTGCGCGAAATCGGCGCTGGCGCCATAGCCCAGGCTGTCGAGCTTGCGGATCAAGTTCTGCCGCAACTCGTCGGGCGGTGCGGCGAAGGCTTCGGGCGGCATGGCACACTCCCTGCGCAGACGCCGGCGCGGCGGCATGCGCGTCCGGCCATGCGGTGCGGGCGATATTCACGACAACTACTCACTACAGCATAGGACGTGTGGCGACGGGGAAATACACACAATCTCACCACGCGCGAGGTGGGCACGGCGACGGTCGGCCCCGAGGGACTGGCCCGGGTTTGGCGTCCGCAATGGGAGCCAAGCAAAAAAGGAATCCACAAGCACGCTTGCGGATTCCTTTTTTTTACCATGCCGGACGAGCCGGCGCGATGGCGGGGTCAGGTCTTGCTGCTGCCCGAGCCGCCGGTGCTGCCGCCACGGCTGCCGCTGCGCTCGTTGCGCTCGTTGTCGTCGCGCGAAGCGCTGTGACCGCCGCTGCTGCCAGTACTGCCGCTGCGCGAGCCGCTGCCGGTGGTGCTGCTCTGTTTGCTGCCCTGGTCGTTCTTGTGGCTCATGCTGCCGGCGCGGCGCGCCTCTTCCGAGGTGAATTCGTGTGCCGTGCCTTTCTCATGGGCCGCCCGGCCGCCTTCGCTGGCGATCTCACGCTGCTGATCCGGGTCCATCGATGCGAAACCGCGCTTACTGGTATCGCTCTGTTTGCTACCGCTCTGACTGCCTTGTTTGCTGCCGGCGTTATCCTGGTTAGAGGTGGCCATAATGTTCTCCTGATGTTGTCCATCCTTGCAGATACGTGGAAACCCAACCTCCCCACGGGAACCGGGCCTGCACTGTGACCGGCTGGCCCGGCGTCCGGTGAGAGGAGTGTTCATGGTAGTGCAAGGCCCATAGCGCGGGCATAGGACATGCTCAAGTGTGAATGTAGGAGAAGTCCGGCGGCCGGTATCCATCGGGGGCGGAACATCTGTTAGCCTCAGCGCGCCTGCACGAATTCCGCCATGAAAGTCTTACTGCCATCTTCGGGGAATTCGAAGATGACGGGCTCGCCCGCCACCGTCAGCAACGCGGCCAGATCGAGCGCCCGGCGCGCCGCCAGCGGCGCCTGTGCCATGCCATGGCAATGGTCGCACTGGCCGCAGCCTTCCCAGCCGTCGCCCGCGCCCAGGCCGGCCAGCAGCAAGCGCCAGCGGCACGCGCCGCCTTGCAGATAGGCGGCCAGCGGCGCGGCCGCCGCGCAGCCGGCGTGCGGCGGCGCCAGCAGCGTGCACTGCGCCGGCAAGCCGTCGCGGCCGGCCCGGCTCGAATCGCGGTAGTAGGCTTGCAGACTCGCCGGCAGGCGCAGGTGGATCACGAAGCGCACGTCGTGCCGGTCCAGGCCGCCGCCGAAGGCTGGTGTGGCCACCAGCACGCGGCGCGCGCCCTGGCGGAACTGGCGCAGCCGCAGGCGGCGCGCGGCCGGCGGCAACTTGCCGTGGTAGCTGCAGGCGCTGTCGCCGGCCTCGTGCAACTGGCGGCACAGGCGTTCGGCGGTGGCCATGCCATCGACATGGATGATGCCGGCGCCGGGCGTCTCGCGCGCCAGGCGCAGGGCGGCCGCGTAGCGCGCCTCCGGCCCCGCGCAGCGCAGCACGCGGTAACGCAGGTTGGGCCGGTACAAGCCGGCATCGGGCAAGGCCGTGCCCGGCGGCGCCGCCTGCACGCCCTGCGTGTGGCCATCCTCAAGCTGCCCGCCGGCCCGCGTTCTTCTGCTCCCCATATGCACCCCCGATGTGTGATCCGCGCCCGACCGCGCCCTGCATGGGACGAAGTTCAGCCAACAGGGTAAACGCCTCGCTTGTGACACGCTATCGGACAGCGCCCCGGTGTGGGATCAGATCATCACCGGGGCCGGCTAGGAATGCGCCATGCGCCGGACTCAGGCGTCCAAACCCGCCATGCCGGCCTCGCTGTAGCGCGCGCCGCTGGCCATGCCCGGCGGCAGGGCCGCCGCGATGCGCGCGCAATCGTCGGCCCCCAGGCGCACGTCCAGCGCCCCCAGGTTGTCGCGCAGGTAGGCCACGCGCTTGGTGCCGGGGATGGGCACGATGTGCCCGCCCTGCGCCAGCAACCACGCCAGCGCCAGCTGGGCCGGCGTGCAATCCTTGTCGGCCGCCAGCGCCCGCACGCAGTCGACGATGCGCTGGTTGCTGCGCATGTTCTCCCCGGCGAAGCGGGGATTGAAGCTGCGGAAGTCGGCGCTGTCGCGCGCGCCCGCGAACGCGCCCGTCAGGAAGCCCCGGCCCAGCGGGCTGTAGGCGCAGAACGCCGCGCCCACGTCGCGGCACGCGTCCAGCACGCCCTGCTCCGGGTCGCGCGTCCACAGCGAATACTCGCTCTGCACGGCCGCCACCGGATGCAGTTCCGCCGCGCGGCGCAAGGTGGCGGCCGACACCTCGCACAGGCCGATGGCGCCGACCTTGCCTTCGCGTACCAGGTCGGCCAGCGCGCCCACCGATTCCTCCAGCGGCGTTTGCGCCAGGTTCAGCCGGTGCAGGTAATACAGGTCGATGCGTTCCACGCCCAGCCGCGCCAGCGACGCCTCGCAGGCATGGCGGATGTAGGCGGCCGAATTGTCGACCCGGCGCGCGTACTGGCCCGGCTCACGCACCAGCCCGCATTTGGTGGCCACGCGGGCGCGGCCATGCTTGCCGCGCAGGAAGCGCCCCAGCAATTGCTCGTTGTGGCCGAAGCCGTAGGCGTCGGCCGTGTCGTACAGCGTGACGCCGGCCTCGAAAGCAGCCTCCAGCGTGGCCAGCGACTGGATGTCGTCGGTGGCGCCGTAGAACTCGGACATGCCCATGCAGCCCAGGCCCAGCGCGCCTACCGTCATGTCACCGATCCGTCGTTGTTGCATATCGTTCTCCTCGAGTGGGTTGATGGAGGCCAGTCTAGCCACCGGCCCGCGCTGGAGGAATGTCCAAAATCGTGATACCTTTTGGGTATCAGGAGCATCCATGAGAAAACTCGACAGCCACGCCCTGCAGGTGTTCGTCGCCGTCGCCACCTGCCTCAACTTCCGCCAGGCGGCCGAGCAATTGCACATGACCCAGCCGCCCTTGAGCCGCGCCATCCGCCAGCTCGAAGCGCGGCTGGCCACGCAACTGTTCGAGCGCGACACCCAGCACGTGGCCCTGACCCCGGCCGGCCGCCAGCTATTGCCCATGGCCCAGCAGATCCTGGCCTTGCTGGACGCGGCCGAACTGGCCATGCGCGACCATCCGGCCCCGGCGCGCGTGCGGCTGGGCCTGACGTCCTCGATGGAGGCGGACCTGTTCCGGCCGTTCACCGACGCGCTGGCGACCGCGCTGGGCGGGCCGCTGGAGCCCGTGTTCGCCACCTCGCCGCAACTGGTGGCCGCCGTGCGGGCCGGGCGGCTGGACGCGGCCGTGATCGCCCTGCCCACCGCCACCCGCGAACTGCCCGTGCACACGCTGGGCCGGCAACCGATGCTGGCCGCGCTGGCCAGCGGCCACCCGCTGGCGCGGCGCCGCACGCTGACGCTGGCCGACCTGGCGCGCGAGCCCGTGTACTGGTTCGAGCGCGCGCGTCAGCCCGCCTTCTTCGACCACTGCCACGCCGTGTTCCAGCGCCACCGGTTCGCGCCCCCGTTCGTGCGCGAACCGCACGACCACCACGTGCTGCTGAGCGACGTGGCGGCCGGCAAGGGCATCGCCTTGCTGCCGGCCTCGTTCGCCGCCCTGCGCCGGCGCGGCGTGGCCTACCGCAAGCTGGCCGAAGGCGACGAACTGGCGGCCGCGCTGGGCCTGGTGACGGCGCCCGGCCACCCGGCCACCGCCACGCTGGCCGACCTGGCGCAACGCACGCTGGCTTGACACGCTGATCGCCCCGGCATAACGCACGCAAGCCTGACGCGCTGGCCGACCTGGCGCAGCGCTCGCTCGCCTGAGCGCCACCGGCGCACCACCCGCCCGCCTCCCTGCACATGCACGCGCGCCGGACGGCGAGCGCCGCCCGGGCATCGCGCCGGCACCACTCCAGCCAGTTCAATACCAGAAGCGTACCGACCCAAAAAATTGCGATGCATAAAATACATGCTTTTGCACTGCCGTGGCGTGTATCGCGGCGTTTTTCCGCATTTATTGTCAAATAGCTGTATTAAATTCACAACATTTCAAATATTTATCAAACTGGTAGTAGTTTGGTATTTGAATTTGCCGTATATTGGCGTCGAACTGGTTCTGTTAATGGATATGCAAGGGACAATCCCGGTCCGCGCGCCCCCGGGATTCATACGAACACATTTTGGAGAGTGACAATGAACGTCGAATCGAATGCAAGCAAACGCCACGCCGTCCGCCTGACGCCGATCGCGGCCGCCATCGGCCTGCTGATGCTGGGCGCGGCGCTGCCGGCCCAGGCCCAGGAAGCGGCCGCGCCGGAACCAGGCGCCGTGATCACCGTGTCCGGCGTGCGGGCCGCGCTGGAACAATCGCTGAAACAAAAACGCAATGCCGATTCCGTGGTGGAAGTGGTGACGGCCGAGGACATCGGCAAGATGCCCGACAAGAACGTGGCCGACGCCATCCAGCGCCTGCCCGGCGTCAACATCCAGTCCTCGGCCGGCGGTGAAGGCGGCTTCGGCGAGAACGACCGCGTCAGCCTGCGCGGCACCAGTCCCAGCCTCCAGCAAACCCTGTTCAACGGCCACGCCATCAGCACCGGCGACTGGTTCGTGCTGAACCAGGTGGGCGGCTCCGTGGGCCGCAGCAGCAGCTTCTCCCTGCTGCCGTCGGAACTGGTGGGCTCCATCGTCGTGCACAAGAGCCAGACGGCCGACCTGGTGGAAGGCGGCGTGTCCGGCGCCATCGACGTGATCACGCGCCGCCCGCTCGACTTCAAGAAGGCGCTGACGGTGGAAGCGTCGGTGCAGGCGGCCTACAACGATTTGTCGGGCAAGACGGAGCCGCAATTCTCCGGCCTCGTCAACTGGAAGAACGATGAGAAGACGGCAGGCGTGCTGCTGCAGGCCTTCTCCGAGAAGATGCGCGTGCGCCGCGACGGCCAGGAAATCCTCGGCTACTCGACCATCTCGGCCACCAGCGCGGCCGCCAAGGCCAATCCGGCGCTGGCCGGCCTGCGCGTGCCCACCTTCATCGGCGCCAGCCTGTTCGAGCAGACCAAGAAGCGCGAAGGCGGCGCGTTCGACGCGGAAATCCGCCCCAGCAAGGAACTGACGCTGGATCTGAACGGCTTCTACTCCAAGCTCAGCGCCCCGCACCAGAACACCAACTGGCTGGCGGCGCCGGCCAACTCCATCAACCGCGACGGCCTGATTCCGACCGCCACCACCGTGGCCAACGGCACCCTGAGCGCGGCCAACTTCGGCAGCAACTCGGGCGAGGTCGATAACATCTACCGCCCCGACGCGGGCGGCGAATCGTGGTACGTGGACGCCAACTTCAAGTACCGCGCCACGCGCGACCTGACCGTCAGCGGCAAGGGCGGCTCCACCCACGGCGTCGGCTTCGACCGCAACGACGTCTACTACCAGAACAACGTCAACGGCGGCATGAACTACGCCTTGAACGGCCTGAGCCCGGCCAGCGTCAGCTACCCGGGCGGCACCACCGACAAGCCCGGCTCCACGGCCTGGGCCGGCGGCGGCGAATCGCAATCGGTCGACAAGGAACAGTACGGCCAGCTCGACGCCGACCTGCGCATGGGCGACGGCGTGCTGGAGTCGCTCAAGTTCGGCGCCCGCCTGACCGACCATAAGCGCACGGCCGAACACCCGCTGGAAACCCGTCCCGGTCCGCTCGGCTTCAGCAACCCCGGCCCGGCCTGGAACGGCCAGATGTACCCGAGCGACTTCGGCTCCAATCTCGGTGGCAACCTGTCGTCGAACTACTTCAAGTACGACGGCGCGGCGCTGGGTGCCTGGGGCGCCGTGCCCGGCAACCGCCTGCTCGACTACACGCTGCGCCACAACTGGACCGACGAATTCCGTCTGCAGGAAAAGACCTCGGCCATCTACGGCATGGCCAACCTGCAGGGCGACGCCTGGAGCGGCAACGTCGGCGTGCGCGCCGTGCGCACCAAGCAGACCACGGTGGTCAACCTGTCGGGCGGCGCCAACCCCATCACGGGTTCGGCCTTCGGCCCGTACACGCCGACCACGTATGAGCGCACCTACAACGACGTGCTGCCGAGCGCCAACGTCAAGTTCGACGTGAGCCCGGACCTGGTGGTGCGCGCCGCCATCGCGCGCGCCATGTCGCGCCCCGACTACAGCGCGCTGGGCGGCTCCGTCTCGCTCAACGACGACGCGCTGAGCGGCAGCGGCGGCAACGTCAACCTCGACCCGGTGCGCTCCAACAACGCCGAGGTGAGCGCTGAATGGTACTTCGCGCCCAAGTCGGCCGTCTCGCTGGGGCTGTTCTACATGGACCTGACCTCGATCGTGGCCCAGGGCACCACCAGCGGCACGTTCTTCAACAACAAGCAGAACAAGCAGACCGTGTACCAGATCACGTCGCCGTACAACACGAGCGGCAAGAACAAGGGGCTGGAACTGAGCTACCAGCAACCGTTGCTGGGCAACTTCGGCACGCTGGTCAACTACACGTACGCCGATGGCGAACTGGCTGATGGCAGCGAACTGATCAACTCGTCCAAGAGCACCTACAACGTGACCGGCTTCTACGAGGACGCCAAGTTCAGCGCGCGCCTGGCCTACAACTACCGTTCCGCCTACAAGGCCGGTGTGGACCGCGGCGCCAGCCAGCACGTGGCCGGCAGCGGCAACCTGGCCGCCTCGCTCAACTACAAGATCAACGAGCAGCTGACGCTGACGTTCGACGCGCTGAACCTGACCAACACCACCATCAAGATGTACGCCGAGACCAAGGACCAGCCGCGCGCGTTCTACTCGAACGGCCGCACCTTCTACCTGGGTCTGCGCGGCAAGATGTAAAGCCGGCACGGGCCGCCGGATGCCGGCGGCCCGGCGAACGAATCACTCCGGCGGTGGCAACACGCCAGTTTCACGCAGGCCCCGTCCCCCCGGCCTGCGTTTTTTTTGGTCCACCCGCCGCGGCCGCGCGCGCCAGCAGCAGGTCGCGCTCGCGCTCGTTCTGCGTGAGCGCGGCGGCCCGCTCGAACTCCTGGCGCGCTTCCGCATGGCGGCCCAGCTTGCCCAGCAGGTCGCCGCGCACGCTGGGCAGCAGGTGGTAGTGGCGCAGCGCCGGCTCGTCGAGCAGGCCGTCCACCACTTCCAGCCCGGCCGCCGGGCCGAACGCCATGCTCAGCGCCACCGCCCGGTTCAGCTCCACGATCGGCGACGGCGTCAGTTGCGACAGCGCGTCGTACAAGGCGGCGATGCGGCCCCAGTCCGTGTCGGCCGCCGTGCGGGCGCGCGCGTGGCAGGCGGCGATCGCGGCCTGCACGCCGTACGGTCCCAGTCCCTGCCCCGTGCCGCCGGCCCGCTCCAGCGCCGCCAGGCCGCGTCTGATCAGCAACTGGTCCCAGCGCGCACGGTCCTGGTCGAGCAGCAGCACGGGCGCGCCGCCCGGCCCCACGCGGGCGCGGGCGCGCGACGACTGGATCTCCATCAGTGCCACCAGCCCGTGCACCTCCGCCTCCTGCGGCGCCAGCTCGGCCAGGATGCGGCCCAGCCGCAGCGCCTCATCGCACAGGCCCGGCCGCATCCAGTCGGCGCCGGCGCTGGCCGTGTAGCCTTCGTTGTAGATCAGATAGAGCACTTGCAGCACGGCCGCCAGCCGCGCCACCAGTTCGTGCGCGCGCGGCACCTCGAACGGCACGCGCGTCTCGGCCAGCGTGCGCTTGGCGCGCACGATGCGCTGCGCCACCGTCGCCTCGGGCACCAGGTAGGCGCGCGCGATCTCGCCCGTGCTCAGGCCGCCGAGCATGCGCAGCGTGAGCGCCACCCGGCCATCCATCGGCAGCACCGGATGGCAGGCGACGAACACCAGCCGCAGCACGTCGTCGCCGATGTCGTCCTCCAGCGCGCGCGCCACGTCCGCCTCCAGGTCCGGCGCGGCGTCCTGCAACATGCCTTCGATTTCGTAGCCGATCTGCTCTTGCCGGGTCTGATGCAGCTGGCGCTGGCGCAGCACGTCCAGCGCGCGGTTCCTGGCCACCGTCATCAGCCACGCGGCCGGATTGTCGGGCACGCCCGTCCCGGGCCACCGTTCCAGCGCACTCACCAGCGCATCCTGGGCCAGCTCCTCGGCCGTGCCCACGTCGCGCAGCATGCGGGCGGTGGCGGCGATGATGCGGGCCGATTCGATCCGCCACACCGCCTCCACCACCCGCGCCACCGATGCCACCGATGCCGCCGATGCCGCCGAAGCTGCCGAAGTCGCCGCCATCAACGCGTCGGCGGCCCGCCCTGCGCCGCCGCCATCTGGTGCGATTCCCGTACCTGGCGCAGTTCCAGCGTCAGGTCGCCGCCGCCCGCATACGGATAATGCCGCATGTACTCGAGCGCCGCCTCGGGCGACGCAGCTTGCAGCATCCAGTAGCCGGCGATCAGCTCCTTCACTTCCGTGAACGGGCCGTCCACCACCGTGCTCGCGCCGCCGGCCAGCCGCACGCGCGCGCCGCGCGCGCTGGACTTCAAGCCTTCGCCGGCCAGCAGCACGCCGTCGCGCACGCCCTGCTCGTTATGCCGGTTCATCGCGGCGATGGCTTCCGGCGGCGGCTTCCGGTCGCCTTCAAGCATGGCGTCGGAGCGGATCAGGACCACGTAGCGCGTCAGTTCCGGGCGCCGCCGCGGTACATTGCCGCCCACCGTGCCGCGCTCGTCGAAGCCGCTGCAACCGCCAACGCAACCGGCCTCGCGCAGCTCGTAGAGGGCGTCGCCATCGGCCACCGGCCAGGCCCGTACCTCGGCCACGGCGTCCGGCAGCGTGTCCGCCTCCAGCACGGCGAAGGCGGACACCAGTTCGGCGGGCGGGAACGGGCCCGCCTCCACCCGCCACTGGCCGTCGCGCCGCAGCAGGCGCACCGCGTCCGCGCCGTCATGCAGCGTGATGCCGGGCACCGGCAACGCGGACGCTCCCGCTTCTGCTCCTGTTGCGGCGCCGGCGCGGCGCATCACCATGTATGCCATGGCCCGCTCCCGCGCCGTCACGCGTGCGCCAGCTGGGCGCGCATGCGTTCCTCCTGCGCGCACAGTTCCGGCGTGACCACGTCACCGAAATCCTCCATCTCGAACACCTGGCGGATTTCGATCTCGGAGTCGCCTTCGAACGGATTCGGACAGCGCCGCACCCACTCGATCGCCTCCTCCTTCGACTTGACCTGGATCAGCCAGAAACCGGCGATCAGCTCCTTGGTTTCCGCGAACGGGCCGTCGACCACGGTGCGCTTGTTGCCTTCGAACTTCACGCGCGCGCCGCGCGCACTGGGATGCAGCCCTTCGGCCGCCAGCAGCACACCGGCGTTGACCAGCTGTTCGTTGTACTTGCCCATCTCGCTCAGCAGCTGCTGGCTGGGCATCTTGCCGGCCTCGGAATCGGCCGTCGCTTTCACAATGATCATGAATCGCATCGCATTTCCCTCCGCTCAGGACGCTTGCCGCGGCATGTTGGCCAAGCCTTCCCCGATCTGCTCGGGCGTCAGGTCGCGCTTGTGGGTGGCGATCGACCAGTGGTGGCCGAACGGATCGGTCAGCGCGCCGTAACGGTCGCCCCAGAACATGTCGGCCACCGCCATCCTGACGGTGGCGCCAGCCTTCACAGCCTGCTCGAACGTGGCGTCGACGTCGTTCACGTACAGGTGGATGGTGACGGGCGAGCCCTTGAGCGCCAGCGGGCCGAAACCGCCGCACTGGGGCGCCGCGTCGCACAGCATCAGCGCGGAATCGCCGATGCGCAGCTGGGCATGCACGATCTTGCCGTCGGGACCGGGCAGGCGGCCCAGTTCCACGGCGTTGAACGCTTGCTTGTAGAACGCGATGGCCTCGGCCGCGCCTTCGCAGAACAGGTGGGGGGTGATGGTGTGCATTCCTTCGGGAATGGGACGTACTGGTGCAGTCATGGTGTTCTCCTTGAGTGTCGATGTGGGGAGCAGAACGATCCGGTGTCTGGTTCAGGCACGCGCCGGAAGATTCGTACTCTACCCCCACGACGAGCGAACACGCTTCAAATCGACATCATTTTTTTATTTTTTTGAGAATATTTTCAGACAATTGGATTTGCCCAGGACAAAGCGCCACTAACCCCGCTCAACCGCCCGCGACCGGATCGCGGAACAGCAGCACCAGATCGGTCTTGGTCAGATAGCCGAGCAGATGGCCGGCCCCGTCCAGCACCGGCAAGCGCTCACCCGGATGGGTGGCGAACGTCTCCATCACCTGCCAGGCCGGCGCCGTGTCGCGCACGCGCGGGTAGTCGGCGCGCAGCAAGGCCGGCGGCCACGGCGCGTCCAGCGCGGCGCCGGCCGCCAGCAGCGGCGCGCAATCGTGCAGCGAGACGGCGCCCGCGAACACGCCCTCGGCGTCCACCACATACACATGCTGCCAGCGGCGGCGCTGGAACAGGGCCGCCAGCTCGCCCATGCTGGCGCCGAGGCCGATCACGGGCGGGTCGGAGCACAGCAGGTCGGACGCCATGGCCAGCATGGGCGCATGCTGCGCGCGGCCCGCGCCGGACGCGTAGATGGAGCGCGCATGCAGCACGCGCGAGATGGTGTAGGCCAGCACGCAGGCGGCCATCAGCGGCACCACCACGCTGTAGCTTTCCGTCATCTCGAACAGCATCAGCACCGACATCAGCGGCGCATGCGTGCAGGCGGCCAGGAAGGCGCCCATGCCGACGGCCACGGCGGCCGGCACCGGGATCAGGCCGGGCCACAACGCATGCATGACGCCGCCGCACAGCGCGCCCAGCACGGCGCCGGCGAACAGCGTGGGCGTGAAGATGCCGCCCACGGCGCCCGAGCCCGTGGTGGCGGCCACCGCCAGCAGCTTGAACGCCAGCACCGCCAGCAAGGCCTGCCACACCCAGCCGCCCTGCAGGATGGCGTTGACAACGCTGTAGCCATTGCCCCACACGGCCGGCTGGGCCAGCGACAGCAGCCCGACCAGCAGACCGCCCACGCCCAGCTTGCACCACAAGGGGGCTTGCCAGCGGCCGAACAGGCCGCGCGCGCCGTCCAGCAGCGCCAGGTACGGCGGCGCCAGCAGGCCGGCCAGCACGCCCACGGCGGCCAGCGCCAGCGTGGCCGCGCCATGGCCGAGCAGCAGCGGCGGCATGTGGTAGGCCGGCGCGAAATCGGTCAGGCTGCCGACCACCACGTTGGCCGCCACGGCCGCCACGATCAGCGGCCCCAGGCTCTCGATGGCCAGCGAGCGCAGCACGATCTCGGCCACGAACATGGCACCGGCGATGGGCGCGTTGTAGGCGGTGGCGATGCCGGCCGCCGCGCCGCAGGCCACGTACAGGCGCCGGCGCGGCACGGGCACGTTGCGCCAGCGTCCGATCAGCGCGCCGCACAGGGCGGCCAGTTGCACCATCGGCCCTTCGCGGCCGATGGCGCCGCCGCTGGCCACGGTGGCGGCCGACGACAACGCCCGCAGCAGCGAGGCGCGCGCGCCCAGGTCGCCGCTGCCCAGCGCCACCGCCTCCATGTAGTCGCCGCCCTTGTCGCGCTCGGGCTGGCGCCGCGCCCACGCCAGCAGCAGGCCGGCCAGCACGCCGCCCACGGCCGGCGCCAGCATGCGCTGCCACGGCGGCAGGCCGGTGGCGATGTGCACCAGGCTGCCGCTGCGGTCGCCATAGACCAGCCATTCGACCAGCAGGATGGCGCTGCGGAAGCCGATCGTGGCCAGCGCGCCCAGCACGCCGATGGCGCCGGCCACGACCAGCGTGCGCTGCGCGGCCAGCGGCCGCAAGCGCTCCAGCAGCGCGTCGCGCCAGCGCGCCGGCCCGCTCATGGCGGCGCCGGCTGGAACAGCACTTTCACCACCAGCCCGCCGTGCGCGGAATTGCGCAGTTCCAGCACCGCGCCCAGGTGGTCGACGACGGCCTGCACGATGGCCAGCCCCAGGCCGCTGCCGTTCTCGCCCGTGCCGGGCACGCGGTAGAAGCGGTCCGTCACGCGCGCCAGGTCGGCGGCCGGGATGCCGGGGCCGGAGTCGGCGATGGTCAGCACGCCCTGCGCGCCGCGCCGTTCGACGCCGATGGTGACGGCGCCGTGGGCCGGCGTGTAGCGCACCGCGTTGTCGAGCAGGTTGCGCAGCAGGATCATCAGGCTGTCGGCGTCGGCCCGCACGGCCACCGGCGAGGCGTCGAGGAAGCTCAGCTCCACGCCCTTGCCGCTGGCGTACGGCGCCACCTCGGCGATGGCGGCGCTGGCGTACTGCACCAGGTCCACGCTGGCGTCGCCGGCGTTGGCCTGGCTCAGCGCGTCCTGGCGGGCCAGCCCCAGCAGCTGTTCCACCATGCGGCTGCTGCGCGCGATGGCGCCGCCCAGCGCGGCCAGCGAGGCCTTGCGGGCCGCCTCCGGCTGGCTGCGCCCCAGCATCTGGATCTGCACCTGCAGCACCGTCAGCGGCGAGCGCAGCTCGTGGGCCGCGTCGGCCACGAACTGGCGCTGCGAGGCGATGGCGTCGCGCACCTTGCGCAGCAATTCGTTGATGGCGTCGATCAGCGGCATGATCTCGCGCGGCGCGCGCGCGCTGTCGACCTGCTCGAGCGCGTTGGCGTCGCGCTGGGCGATCTGCTGCTGCACCGCCTCCAGCGGGCGCAGCGCCACCGACACCAGCCACCACATGGCGGCCGGCAGCACCACGGCCATCAGCAGGATCGGCCACAGGGTGTTGATGGCCAGCGCGATCGCTTCCTGGCGCCGGGCCGACTGCTTCTGCGCCACCTGCACCAGCCCGCCCTCGAAGGCGGCCGCGTAGATGCGCCATTCGCCGTTGGCCATGGCGACGGTGGAGTAGCCGAGCGCCGCCCGGCCCGGCAGTTCGCGGTGCTCGCGCTGCTGGTAGACGGTCATCTCGTCATGCCTCCAGCGCTGGATCACGAGGTCGTATTCGAGCGGGTATTCGCGGTAGGCTTCCGGCACCTGGCCCTGCATCTGGCCCAGCGTGGCGGCGATGCGCAGCAACTGGGCGTCGAACAGGCGGTTGGTCTGCGCCAGCGAGGCGCTGAAGGTGGCGGCGAACTGGATGCCGCTGGCGGCCACGATCAGCAAACCCAGCAACAGCAGCAGGCGGCTGCGGATGCCGTTCATGTGCTCTTGGGGACCATGTAGCCGAGGCCGCGCACGTTGATGATGGCCTCCGTCCCCAGCTTGCGGCGCAGGCTGTGGATGTGCACCTCGACCACGTTGCTGTCGACGTCGGCCACGCTGCCGTACAGCGCCAGCTCGATCTTGGCGCGCGAGTAGATCATGCCGGGCCGCGCCACCAGCAGGTCGATGATGGCCCACTCCTTGGCCGACAGCGCCACGGCATGGCCGTCGAGCGTGGCCAGGCGCGCGTCCGTGTCCAGCGCCAGGCCGTTGTGCTGGTAGGCCAGCTGCTGGCGGCCGCGCGCGCGCCGCACCAGCGCGCGCACGCGCGCCAGCAGCTCGTCGCAGTCGAACGGCTTGACGAGGTAATCGTCGGCGCCCGCGTTCAGCCCCTGCACGCGGTCGGCGATGGTGTCGCGCGCCGTCAGGATCAGCACCGGCACGTCGTGGCGCGCGGCGCGCAGCGCCTGCAGCACGTCCAGGCCGTCGCGGCTGGGCAGCGACAGGTCGAGCAGCACGGCGTCGTAGCCGCCGCCATCGAGCAGTTGCTCCGCGCCGGCGCCGTCGCGCCGCCATTCGACCTCGATATCCTCGCTCACGAGCGCCTGGCGCACGCTATCGCCGATCAGGGCGTCGTCTTCAATCAACAGCACTTGCATGGCCGCCTGGCTCCTTCAAAAAAAAACCGGGTTCCGCGCCGTTCCCGGCACGCTGGCGCGTGGCGGGGGCGGGAACCCGGCGGTCTGGCACGGAGGCCCGGTCAGACCGTGGCCTCACACCGCGCGCGCCGCCTGGCGGCCTGCGCGCGGCTGCGACATCAAGGATACACGATGTCGGCGCGACGGTTCTGCGACCAGGCCGCTTCGTTGTGGCCTTCAGCCTTCGGCTTTTCCTTGCCGAAGCTGACCGCCTCAACCTGGGCTTCCTTGGCGCCCTGCACGACCAGCACTTTCTTCACGGCTTCAGCACGCTTCTGGCCCAGCGCCAGGTTGTACTCGGCGCTGCCGCGTTCATCGGAATTGCCTTCCACGCGCACCTTGATGCCGGCGGCGGTGGACAGGAACTTGCCGTGCGCGGTCAGGGCCGTGTTGTACACGGGCTTGACGGTGTAGTTGTCGAAGTCGAAGAACACGCTGCGCTCTTTGTACAGGATGTTGCTTGGATCCTTGTACGGTGGCAGCGCGGCTGCCGGCGCGACCGGAGCGGCCACTGGCTTGGCGGCTACCGGCTGCGGCGCGGCGGCCGGGGCGGCCGGTGCGGCTGGAGGTGGGGTGGTGGCGCAAGCGCCGAGCAGCGCGGCGGCAGCGGCGCACATCAGGATATTTTTCATGGGGGTGGTCATCTAGTTTTGCTTGGTTTTGGATTACGTCCGATTTACCCCACAGCGCGCTTGGCCTTGTGGGCTTCTTATGCCGCCGGCGACTTGCGGCCCCAAATGCGGCCATACCACGGCGCCGTCATTATGCCCAGCCCAGCTTAACTGACACTTAATTTTCTTGCTGCGAGGCATGTTTTCCCCGCGAAATGTGTTTTTTTTGACCACCGGGGACGACGAGGGCCGTTTGTCATTCCATTGTCACAATCCACGCCTAGAATTCGGCGCTTTCCACCCCGTTCCGTAGAGGACTTACCATGCACATCAACACCGTACTGAAGACCATGACCGCCATCATCGGCGCGACCGTTGCCCTGTCCTCCGCTTCGGCCGCCGACATGACCGGCGCCGGCTCGACCTTCGTCTACCCGATCGCCGCCAAATGGGCCGAAGCCTACAAACGCATCAGCGGTAATGGCCTGAACTACCAGTCCATCGGTTCGGGCGCCGGCATCAAGCAGATCAAGGCCAAGACCGTCGACTTCGGCGCCTCCGACATGCCGCTGTCGGCCGAAGAACTGGACAAGGAAGGCCTGGTCCAGTTCCCCGTCATCATGGGCGGCGTGGTGGCCGTGGTCAACCTGGAAGGCGTGGCGCCGGGCCAGCTGAAACTGAACGGCCAGGTGCTGGCCAACATCTACCTGGGCAAGATCACCAAATGGAATGACAGCCAGATCGCCGCCCTGAACGCCGGCGTCAAGCTGCCAGCCGAAGACATCACCGTGGTGCACCGCGCCGACGGTTCGGGCACCTCGTTCCTGTTCACCGACTACCTGTCCAAGGTCGACGCCGAGTTCAAGTCCACCGTGGGCGCCGGCACCGCCGTCAAGTGGCCGGTGGGCGTGGGCGGCAAGGGCAATGAAGGCGTGGCCGCCAACGTGCAGCGCATCAAGGGTTCGATCGGCTACGTGGAATTCGCCTACGCCAAGAAGAACAAGATGGGCTACACCCAGCTCAAGAACAAGGACGGCCAGTTCGTGCAGCCGACCGACGAGACCTTCAAGGCCGCCGCCTCGGGCGCCGACTGGGCCAAGACCCCAGGCTTCGCCGTGGTTGTGACCGACCAGCCGGGCAAAGCCGCCTGGCCGATCACGGGCGCCACCTTCGTGCTGATGCACAAGACCCAGGCCGACGCCGCCAAGGGCAAGGAAGTGCTGAAGTTCCTCGACTGGGCCTACAAGAACGGCGCCGGCATGGCCAGCGAACTCGATTACATCCCGATGCCAGCCCCGGTCGTGACGCTGATCGAAGGCGCATGGAAGATGCAGATCAAGGACAGCACCGCCAAAGCCATCTGGTAATCTGACTTTTTGAAGTACCGCCGGCAAGGGCTGGCCTGGACTAGTTTCAGGCCAGCCCTTGCGCTTTCAGGCGCCGGTACAAGGTGCGCTCGCTCAGGCCCAGGTGGGCCGCCAGTTCGGCGCGGGTGCCGCGAAAGTCCGCCACGGCGCGGGCGAAGTCGGCGGCGTTGTCCACGGCGCCACGCGCGCCCGCGCCCGCGCCCGGGTGCGCAGGCGCATGCGCGTGTGCGTGCGCGTGCGCGTCTGCGTGTGCGTGCGCGTGCGCGGGTGCCGGTGGCGACGCCAACGCCGGCGCCGTCGTGCCCGGCGCCGGCGCCGGCACGGGAAGGTCGAACTGCGCCGGCTCGTCCCAGTGCGGCAGATGGGCCGCGCGGATCTTGCCATCGTCGGCGAACAGGCGTGCCCGTTCCAGCACGTTGCGCAGCTCGCGGATATTGCCCGGCCAGTCATGGCGCTGCAACGCTTCCAGCGCGTCGGGCTCGATGGTCAGGCGCGCCTGGCCCGGCGCGGCACGCTGCAGGAACGAGTGCACGAGCAGCGGAATGTCGTCGCGCCGCTCGCGCAGCGCCGGCAGCCGGATCGGGAACGCGCTGATGCGGTAGTACAGGTCGGCCCGGAACAAACCCTGCGCCATCATCTGCCGCAGCGGTTTGTGGGTGGCCGCCACCAGCCGGAAATTGGCGTGCTGGGTGTCGATGCCGCCCACCCGGCGGTAGGTGCCCGACTCGATCAGCCGCAGCAGCTTGACCTGCATGGCCAGCGGCACGTCGCCTATCTCGTCGAGGAACAGCGTGCCGCCCTGCGCCGTTTCCACCAATCCCTGCTTGCGCGCCGTGGCGCCCGTGAAGGCGCCCTTCTCGTGGCCGAACAACTCGCTCTCGAACAGCGTCTCCGTCAAGCCCGAACAGTCGACCACCACGAACGGCCCGCTGGCGCGGTCGCTGGCCTCGTGCACGGCGCGCGCGAACAACTCCTTGCCGGTGCCCGATTCGCCCAGCAGCAGCACCGGCAGCATGGACGGCGCCACCCGCTGCAGCGCCGCCAGCGCCGCGTTGAAGGCGGCCGAGCGCCCCACCAGCCCCGCGCCGCTGGGACGGGCCGACGCGCTGCGCACCAGCGTCAAGCGCTCGACATAGGCGGCGATCTCGCCGTGCGCGTCGAGGATGGGGCGCAGCTCCACCTCCACGTGCTCCGGCCCGCGCGGCGTGTGATGGATGTGCAGCACCCGGTCCGGCCCGCGCGACAGGCGCGCCTGGCGCATCGGACAATGCTCGCCGGCCTGGTCGCACGGCACGTCGTAATGGTGCGAGACGCGGAAGCACTTCTGCCCCAGGTACGGCGTATCGACGCTGCCGAACTGGCGCTGGTAGGCGATGTTGGCGGCCAGGATGTTGTAATCGGGATCGAGCACGATCATGGGCTGGGCCTCGTGCTGCAGGAACGACACCAGCGCCTGCACCTGCGGCACGTTGGGCATGGCTTCAGCGGCGATCGGGATAATGGGGTGCATGGCGGCTCCGGACAATGACGCTACTGTGCCACAGATCGGCCGGCACTGCCACGCGACCGCCAAATCACCGCCACAAGCACTGCCAAACCCGGAAAAACGGGCTGCCAACGCGTCGGTGGCAGCGCCATGGCCGGCGCCGCGCCCACACCGCCATCCGCGTTTTCCTTGATTTTAATCAATGACTTATCCCGGAAAATTGACCCAAATGTACCGTTGGCATGCAAATTGCACTTAGTACGTCATCATTTTTCCAAGGAGACCGGCCATGTCCACCAACGCCCAGCTGCAAGTCGAAGGCTTTTTCGACCCTGCCACCTCGACCGTCAGCTACCTGCTGCTCGACGCCGCCAGCAAGCAGTGCGCGCTGGTCGACAGCGTGCTCGATTACGATCACAAATCCGGCCGCACCTCCACCCATTCGGCCGACCGCCTGATCGAACGCGTGCGCGCACTGGGCGCGACCGTGCAATGGATACTGGAAACCCACGTGCACGCCGACCACCTGTCGGCCGCGCCCTACCTGCAGCAGCAGCTGGGCGGCCAGATCGGCATCGGCAAGATGGTGACGACGGTGCAGCAAGTGTTCGGCAAACTGTTCAACGCCGGCGCCGACTTGTGCCGCGACGGCAGCCAGTTCGACCACCTGTTCGCCGACGGCGACACGTTCGCGGTGGGCGGCCTGCAATGCCGCGCCCTGCACACGCCCGGCCACACGCCGGCCTGCATGAGCTATGTGGTCACGGACGGCCGCCAGACCGGCGTGTTCGTCGGCGACACGCTGTTCATGCCCGACTACGGCACGGCCCGTTGCGACTTCCCCGGCGGCGACGCGCGCACCCTGTACCACTCGATCAACCGCGTGCTCAGCATGCCGGCCGACACGCTGCTCTACATGTGCCACGACTACAAGCCGGGCGGGCGCGAGGTGCAGTTCATCAGCACCGTGGCCGACCAGCGCGAACTGAACATCCACGTGCGCAACGGCATCAGCGAAGACGAGTTCGTGGCCATGCGCAGCGCGCGCGACGCCACGCTCGACATGCCGGCGCTGCTGCTGCCGTCGGTGCAGGTCAACATGCGCGCCGGCCACTTCCCCGAGCCGGAAGACAACGGCATGCGCTACCTGAAAATTCCCCTGAACGCGCTGTGACGCGCGCTTCAGCCTGACATAGCACGGAGACACCCCCATGACCAAACAACAACTGGCGCCCGGCCTCGCGGTGGCGCCCCAGATCCAGCCCGACGACGTGGCGCAACTGGCGCGCGAAGGCTTCCGCACCATCATCTGCAACCGCCCCGACGGCGAGGCCGGCGACCAGCCCGTGTTCGCCCAGATCGCCCAGGCGGCGCGCGAACATGGCCTCGAAGCCCATTACCTGCCGGCCGAATCGGGCAAGGTCAGCGACGAACAGGGCATCGCCTTCGGCCAGTTGCTGGCCAGCGTGCCCAAGCCGGTGCTGGCCTACTGCCGCACGGGCATGCGCTCGACCACCATGTGGGCGCTGTCGCAATCGGCCAGCCAGCCGCTGCCCCAGTTGCTGGCCGCCGCCGCGGCCGCCGGCTACGACCTGAAAGGCGTGGTGCGCCGCATCGCCAACCAGGGCCGCACGCCGGTCGAAGTGGCGGAGGCCGAACACGCGGTGGTCATCATCGGCGGCGGCGCGGCCGGCATCGCCACGGCCGCCAGCCTGCTGGCGCGCGCGCCGGAACTGGACGTGGCCATCATCGACCCGGCCGACGTCCATTACTACCAGCCCGGCTGGACGCTGGTGGGCGCCGGCGTGTTCGACGCCGCCTCCACGGCGCGCACCATGGCCTCCACCATCCCGCGCGGCGTGCACTGGATCAAGGCGGCCGTGGCCGCGTTCGAACCGGAGCGCAACGCCGTGATCCTGGACGGCTGCCGCGTGGTGCGCTACCAGCACCTGGTGGTGTGCCCCGGCCTGAAGTTGAACTGGGCCGGCGTGGACGGCCTGGCCGACACGCTGGGCCGCAACGGCGTCACGTCCAACTACCTGTACCACCTGGCGCCGTACACGTGGCAGCAGATCCAGCTGCTGCGCGGCGGCCGCGCGCTGTTCACCCAGCCGCCCATGCCGATCAAGTGCGCCGGCGCGCCGCAGAAGGCCATGTACCTGGCGGCCGACTACTGGCGCCGCCAGGGCCGGCTCGACAGCATCGACATCGACTTCTGCAGCGCCGGCGCGGCCCTGTTCGGCGTGGCCGACTACGTGCCGGCCCTGATGGAATACGTGCAGCAGTACGACATCCACCTGCGCCTGGGCGAGACGCTGACGGCCGTGGACGGCCCGGCCAAGCGCGCCACGTTCACGCGCGCGCGGGCCGACGGCAGCAAGGAAGTCATCACGCGCGAATTCGACATGCTGCACGCCGTGCCGCCGCAGATCGCGCCCGACTTCGTGCGCGTGAGCCCGCTGGCCGACGCGGCCGGCTGGGTCGAGGTCGATCCCGGCACGCTGCGCCACAAGCGCTACCCCAATGTGTACGGTCTGGGCGACGCGGCCAACACCACCAACGCCAAGACGGCGGCGGCGGCCCGCAAGCAGGCGCCGGTCGTGGCGCACAACGTGCTCAACGCCATGGGCAAGCAAAACGGCATCGCCCAGTACGACGGCTACGGTTCCTGCCCGCTGACGGTGGAACGGGGCAAGATCGTGCTGGCCGAATTCACGTATGGCGGCAAGGTGGCGCCGAGCTTCCCGCGCTGGCTGATCGACGGCACCCGCCCGTCCCGCCTGGCGTGGCTGCTCAAGGAACGGATCATGCCGCCGCTGTACTGGAAAGGCATGCTCAAGGGACACGAATGGCTGGCCACGCCGGAGTTGACGGATAAATGAACGCGCACCTGTCACGCGGTCCGAGCGCGCGCCGCACGCCCGGGCCCGCCCCCCTGCCGCACCCGCTGACGGAGGCGATATGCTGACCACCTTATTGCTGGGCCTCGGCGTTGGCATCATCCTGGCGCTGACGGGCGCCGGCGGCGGCATCCTGGCCGTGCCGGCGCTGGTGTTCGGCGCCCACCTGAGCATGGCGCAGGCCGGCCCGGTCGGCCTGCTGGCCGTGGGCCTGGCCGCCGCGCTGGGCGCCGTGCTCGGACTGAAGGCGGGCACGGTGCGCTACCGCGCGGCCACGCTGATGGCCGGCGCCGGCATCGTGTGCGCGCCGGCCGGCCTGTGGCTGGCCCAGCGCAGCCCGAACCGTCCGCTCAGCATCGCCTTCGCCCTGATCCTGCTGTACGTGGCGTGGCGCAGCTACCGCCGCACGCTGCCCTCGGCCACGCCGCCCGAACAGCACACGCTGCCGCCGTCGTGCCAGACGGACGGCATGCGCGGCCGCCTGATCTGGACCGCCCCGTGCGCGCGCGCGCTGACCATGACGGGCATGGTGGCCGGCACGCTCTCGGGCCTGTTGGGTGTGGGCGGCGGCTTCGTGATGGTGCCGGCGCTGCAACGCTACACGGACCTGCGCATGCAATCGGTGGTGGCCACCTCGCTGGCCGTGATCGCGCTCGTGTCGATTTCAGGCGTGACCGCCAGCGCGCTGGCCGGCCACCTGCAATGGGCCGTGGCCCTGCCCTTCTCCGCCGGCGCCATCGCCGGCATGCTGGGCGGCCGCGCCCTGGCCGCGCGTCTTGCCGGCCCCGTGCTGCAACGCGGTTTCGCGCTGCTGTCGGCCGCCGTGGCGGTGGCGATGATCGTCAAGGCGGCGGGCTGACCCGGTCGCGCGTTCAACGTCCCGCCTGCACGCCGAGCCGGTACACCGTCGTCTGGCGGTACGACCGCCCCGGCCGCAGCACCACGGCCGCCATGGCCGGGCCGTTGATCTGGTTCGGATACGCCTGCGCCTCCAGGCAGAAGCCGTCGTGGATGCGATACGGCCGCCCCGCCTTGCCCGGCACGCCGGCGAGGAAATTGCCACTGTAGAACTGCAGACCGGGCTCGGTGGTGCTGACCGTCAATTCGCGCCCCGACGCCGGGTCCAGCACCCAGGCCACCTCGCGCAGCGCGCCGGCCGCGCCCAGGCAATAGCAGTGGTCGAACCCGCCGTGCGGCGCCAGTTGCGGCTCCGGCCAGCCCAGCCGCGCGCCGATGGGCGCCGCGTGGCGGAAATCGAAGGCGCTGCCGGCCACCGGCGCGGGCGGGCCGAGCGGTATCAGTTCATCATCGACGGGCAGATAGTGGTCGGCGGCGATGCGCAGCAAGTGGTCGCCGATGCCCGCCGCGCCACCGTTCAGGTTGAAATAGCCGTGCGAGGTCAGGCTGACCGGCGTCGGCGCGTCGGTGCCGGCCGTGTAGGCGATGCTCAGGCTGCCGTCGTCGTCGAGCCGGTAGCGCACCCGCACGTCGAGGTTGCCCGGATAGCCGCCCGCGCCGTCCGGCGACAGGTGGCGCAGCAGCAGGCCGCCGTCGTCCGGCTCGGCCTGCCAACGCGCCAGGTGCAGTCCGACACGCCCGCCGTGCAGATGGTGGGCGCCGTCGTTGCGTTCAAGCCGGTGCTGCCTGCCGTCGAGCGTAAAGGCGGCGCCGGCGATGCGGTTGGCGCAGCGCCCCAGCAGCGCGCCGAAATACGGCGCGTTGGCCGCGTAGCCCTGCTCATCCGGGAAACCCAGCAGCACATCGGCCAGCTTGCCGTAGCGGTCGGGCGCGTGCCAGCTGCGCAGGGTGCCGCCGAGCGCGCTGATGGTCACGCGCATGCCGGCCGCGTTGCGCAGGGTGTACAGGTCGGAGGAGATCGTCATGGGCGCTCTTCAGGCTGAGGGAATCAGGGGGCTGGGGTCGGGCGCGGCGGCGGCGCGCTCCTGGCGCTCTTGGCGCTCTTGATACTCGCGCGGCGTGCAACCGAGCTCGCGCTTGAACACGGCGTGCAGATACTGGACCGTGGTGAAGCCGCAACCGACGGCGATGTCGGCGATGTTGCCGCCTTCGCGCGCCAGCATGGCCTTGGCCGCGTCGAGCTTGAAGCGGAGGATCTCGTCGTGCACGCTGCGCCCCAGCTCCTGGCGGAAATGCGACTCCAGCGAGGAGCGCGACACGCCCACGTAATCGGCCACCTGCCCGGTCTTGATGCCCTGGCAAGCGTACTGGCGGATGAAGTGGCGCGCCTGCATCACGTGCGGGTGGTGGCATGGCTGGTGGTTGCTGGAGGCCAGCACGTTGAGGCCGGCCGGCGGCACCAGGATGCGGGTGCCGTCCAGCCGCGCGCCGTTCAGCATCTGGTGCAGCAGGTGGGCGGCGGTGCGGCCCATCTCGTGGGTGCCCTGGATCACCGAGCTGAGCGGGATGCGGGTCAGCATGCGCGCCATCGGGTCGTTGTCGATGCCGATCACGGCCACCTGCTCGGGCACGGCGATGCCGGCCCGCATGCAGGCCTGCATCAGCTGGCGCGCCCGCGCGTCGCTGACGGCGATGATGCCGATCGGCTTGGGCAGGCTGTGCAGCCACGCGATCTGGCCCTCGACCGCCTCGTCCCACGACGGCGCGCTGGTGCTCACGCCACGGTAGACCAGCGGCGCGAGGCGGTCGCGCCGCATCAGGGCGCAATAGGCCTGCTCGCGCTGCTGGGCCCAGCGGTTGACGGCCGCCTCGGGCAGGCTGAAGCAGGCGAAGCGGCTCAGGCCCGCCTCGATCAGGTGCTCGTAGGCCAGCTTGATCAGTTTGAAGTTGTCGGTCGCCACATAGGGCACCCGCGCCGGATAGTCGGCCGGGTCCTGGTAGGAGCCGCCCACGGCCACCACCGGCAGCGCCGTGCGCTCCAGCGCCGCGCACACGGCCGGATCGTCGAAGTCGGCGATGATGCCGTCGCCGCGCCAGCGTTCGATGCCCGGCAGGCGGCAGCGGAAATCCTCCTCCAGGTACAGGTCCCACGACACGCGCGTGCTGTTCAGATAGGCGGCGATGCCGGCGATGATCTCGCGGTCATAGATCTTGTTGCCGTTGAACAGCAAGGCGATCGTGTGCGCGGTGGGCATCTTCATGGCTTGTCTCCCGGTGGCGGCCTGGCGGCCGGTCAGCGGCGGGCCGTCCGCGTGCTGACGTCGACCCACACCGCGATCGTGAGAATACTGCCTTTGACGATCATCTGCCAGTAAGTGTCGACGTCGAGCATCGACATGCCGTTGTCGAGGCTGGCCATGACCAGCGCGCCGATCAGCGCGCCATAGACGGTGCCGGCCCCGCCGCGCATCGAGGTGCCGCCGATGAAGCAGGCGGCGATGGCGTCCAGCTCGCTGAAGGTGCCGGCCGAGGGCGAACCGGCGGCCAGCCGGCCGGTGTTGATCAGCCCGGCCAGCGCGCACATCAGCCCCATGATGCCGAAGATCCACAGCTTGACGGCGCGCACGTCGATGCCCGACAGGCGGGTCGCCTCCATATTGCTGCCGACGGCGTAGATGCGGCGGCCGAACACGGTCTGCGTGGTCATGTAGGTGAACCCGCCCAGCAGCGCCAGCAGCAACAGCACCGGCAGCGGTATGCCCTCGTAGTCGTTCAGGGTGCGGATGAAGGCCAGCAGCAGCACGCCCGTCAGCAGCACGCGGGCGGCGTCGCGCCACAGCGGCGGCTGCGCCAGCCCGTGCAGGGCGCGGCCGGCGCGCCGGCGCCAAGCCAGCACGCAGGCCAGCGCGAACAGCGCCCAGCCCAGCGCCACGCCGGCCGATGCCGGCAGATAGGCCTGGCCCAGCTGCACCAGGCCGTTCGAGACGGGCGCCACCGTGATGCCGCCCGTCACGCCCAGCAGCACGCCACGGTAGGTCAGCATGCCGCCCAGGCCGACGATGAAGGACGGGATGCCACGGTAGGCGGTCAGATAGCCGTTGAACAGCCCCACCAGCAGGCCGCAGGCCAGCACCAGCGCCAGATTCAGGGCCAGCGGCAGGTGCTGGCCGACGTCGAGCACGGCGGCCACGCCGCCCAGCAGCCCCAGCAGCGAGCCGACCGACAGGTCGATCTCGCCGGCGATAATCACCAGCACCATGCCGCAGGCCAGGATGCCGGTGACCGACATCTGCCGCAGCAGGTTGGACAGGTTGCGCGGCGAGACGAAGCCGCCCTCCGTCTTGATGTAGAAAAAGGCCCAGATCACGGCGATGGCGATCCCCAGCGCCAGCATCTTGTACTGGCTGAACATTTGTTTGACGTTGTAGTTCTTCATGCCTTCTTTTCCATTTCCTCATTGACGGCCGCCTGGTCCAGCGCGGCGGCCAGCACCATTTCCTGCGTCAAGCCCTGGTTGACGAAGTCGCCCCGCAGGCGGCCCTCGCCCATCACCAGCACGCGGTCCGACACGCCCAGCACCTCGGCCAGCTCGGACGACACCATGATGATGGCCACCCCTTGCGCCGCCAGTTCCAGCATCAGCTTGTAGATCTCGTACTTGGCGCCCACGTCGACCCCGCGCGTGGGCTCGTCGAGGATCAGCACCCGGGGCCGCGTCAGCAGCATCTTGGCCAGCACCGCCTTTTGCTGGTTGCCGCCCGACAGGCTGGTGATCGGCAAGGCGGGACTGGCCGTCTTCAGCGCCAGTTGCGCGATCTGTTCGCGCACCACGCCGCCCTCGGCATTTCCGTCGATCCGGGTGGCGCGCACGAAGCGCCCCAGCACCGCCAGCGTGATGTTCTGGCCGACGTCGAGATCGGCCACGATGCCGTGCTGCTTGCGGTCCTCCGGCACCAGCGCCAGACCGGCACGGATCGCCTTCATGGGCGTGCTGCTGTCGATCCGCCGTCCGTCCAGCCACACCTGCGCCTCGCAGCGCCCCGGATAGGCGCCGAACAACGCGGACACCAGCTCGGTGCGGCCGGCGCCAACCAGGCCGGCCACGCCGAGGATCTCGCCACGGCGCAACGAGAACGAGACGTCGTCCACGCGCTTGCGGCGCGGATTGTCGACGTCATAGCAGGTCACGTTGCGCGCCTCGAACAGCAATTCGCCCGGCGTGTGGTGCGCCGGCGGATACATCTGGCTCATCTCGCGCCCAACCATCTGGGCGATGATGCGCTCGACGTTCATGTCGCGCATCGGCGTGGTGGCGATATGCTGGCCGTCGCGGATGACGACGATGGTGTCGCAGATGGCCGCCACCTCGTCGAGCTTGTGCGAGATGTAGATGCAGGTGACGCCCTTGGCCTTGAGCGCGGCGATCAGCTCCAGCAGCACGGCGATCTCGGACGCCGTCAGCGACGACGAGGGCTCGTCCAGGATCAGCAGCTTGGCGTCCTTGTTGAGCGCCTTGGCGATCTCCACCAGCTGCTGGTGGCCGCCGCCATATTGCATCACCGGCAGCGCCACGTTCATGTCGGGGATCCTCAATTCGCGCAGCAGTTCGTCGGCGCGGCGGTACATGGCCGGATAATCCATGCGGCCGCCCGGCAGCGTCAGTTCGCGGCCCATGAAGATGTTCTCTGCCACCGACAACTGCGGCACCAGCATCAGCTCCTGGTGGATGATGACGATGCCGGCTGCCTCGGTGTCGCGGATCGACTGCGCGCGCAGCGGCTGGCCGCGCCACAGGATCTCGCCGTCCCAGCTGCCGTGCGGGTAGACGCCGGACAGCACTTTCATCAGGGTCGACTTGCCGGCGCCGTTCTCGCCGCACAAGCCGATGCACTCGCCGGGCCGGACTTTGATGTCGATCCCGTTGAGCGCGCGGACACCGCCAAATTGCTTGACGATGCCCTTCATTTCGAGCAAATAATCGGACATGCTGACTCTCGCAGAATACGTGGACGCGGGGCCGCCTGGACGCGCGCGGACGCGGCGGACGGACAGCCGCCGGCCGCGCCGGCCACCACGCCGGCGATCAGGCGCGGCGCGCCCAGGCGTGGCCGGGCCGCGCGCCGGGGATGCTTATTGCGCGCTGATCTGGGCCTTGGTGTAGAAGCCGTCGTCCACCAGCAGGTTGACGTTGGCCTTGGTCAGCGGGGTCGGTTTGAGCAGCACGGTACTGACCTGTTTCAGGCCATTGTCGTAGTGCGCGTTGTAGTCCGGCTTTTCGCTGCGCGCCAGTTGCACGGCCAGCTTGGCCGCTTCCGAGGCGATGGTCTTGAGTGGCTTGTAGACCGTCATCGCCTGGGTGCCGGCGATGACGCGCTTGACCGCCGCCAGGTCGGCGTCCTGGCCCGAGACGGGCACCTTGCCGCTCAGCTTCTGGGCCGCCAACGCCTGGATCGCGCCGCCGGCGGTGCCATCGTTGGAGGCGACGATGGCGTCGATCTTGTTGTTGTTGGCCGTCAGCGCGTTCTCGACGATGGACAAGGCCTCGGTGGCGCTCCAGTCCTTCACCCATTGCTGACCGACGATCTTGATGTCGCCTTTGTCGATGTAGGGCTTCAGCACCTTCATCTGTCCTTCGCGCAGCATCTTGGCGTTGTTGTCGGTCGGCGAGCCGCCCAGCAGGTAGTAATTGCCCTTGGGCCGCACCTTGGTCACGCCCTCGGCCTGCATTTCACCGACCTTCTCATTGTCGAACGAGATGTAGGCGTCGATGTCGGCGTTCAGGATCAGGCGGTCGTACGACAGCACCTTGATGCCGGCCTTCTTCGCCTCCTTGACCGTGTTGTTGAGCACCGTGGCGTTGAATGGCACGATCACCAGCACGTCCACGCCGCGCGAGATCAGGTTCTCGATCTGCGAGATCTGGCGCTGCTCGCTGGCGTCGGCCGACTGCACGTACACCTTGGCGCCCAGCTTCTCGGCCGAGGCGATGAAGAAATCGCGGTCGCGCGTCCAGCGCTCGACACGCAGGTCGTCGATCGAAAAGCCGATCTTGGGATGCTTGGCGTCGGCGCTGGCGCCGCCGCTGGCGCAAACCATCAAGACGGTCATGGCGGAAAGGATGGCGGTGCTGAACATCTTTTTCATTGCTTGTCTCCTGGAGGTTTTTATTGACTACGGGTGCTGCGGGGTGCTGCGGTGCTGCAGGTAAGGCGGAAGCGAATGCGGGTGCGTGACGTCAGTGGTTATGGCGCGGCAGGTGCTGCCCCACCGCGCGGTACTGCAAGGCCGGTTCAAGGCAGGCGCCGGTTTCCAGCTGGCCGACCGTGGCGCGGTAGATCTCCTGCCACGGCGTCTGGCTGGGCGGCACCGGCGGCGACGGCTCGCTGCGGCGGCGGGCCAGTTCGGCGTCGTCGACCAGCATGTCGCAGCGGCCCCGGTTCAGGTCGACCCGGATCATGTCGCCGCTGCGCAGGTAAGCCAGGCCGCCGCCAGCGGCACTCTCGGGCGACGCATTCAGGATCGACGGGCTGTCCGAGGTGCCGGACTGGCGGCCGTCGCCCAGCGTGGGCAGGTTCATCACGCCACGCCTGACCAGCGCGTCCGGTGGCTGCATGTTGACCACCTCGGCCGAGCCGGGCCAGCCGAGCGGGCCGGCGCCGCGCATCACGAGGATGCATTGCTCGTCGATGGCCAGCGCCGGGTCGTTGATGCGGGCGTGGTAGTCGGCCGAACCCTCGAACACCACGGCGCGCGCCTCGAACACGCCCTCGCTGCCCGGCGTGCTCAGATAACGGGCCCGGAACTGGTCGGAGATGACGCTGGTCTTCATGATCGCGAAATCGAACAGGTTGCCGCGCAGCGCCAGGAAGCCGGCCCGCTCCTGCAATGGCGCCGCATAGGGGCGCACCATCTCGCGGTCGCCGCTTGCGCGTCCGGCCAGATTCTCGGCCATGGTCCTGCCGGTGACGGTGGGCCGTCCGGCGCGCAGGCGACCGGCCTGCAGCAATTCCCACATCACGGCCGGCACGCCGCCGGCGCGGTGGAAGCGCTCACCCAGGTATTTGCCGGCCGGCTGCATGTTCAGCAGCAGCGGCACGTCGTAACCGTATGCCATCCAGTCGTCCGACTCCAGCGTCACGCCGGCGTGGCGGGCCATCGCCATCAGGTGCGGCTGCGCGTTGGTGGAGCCGCCGATGGCGGCGTTGACGACGATGGCGTCGAGGAAGGCGTCGCGCGTCAGGATCGCCGACGGCCGCAGGTCGCTGCGCGCCATCTCGACGATGCGCCGTCCCGTCTCGTAGGCGATCTGGCCCCGTTCGCGGTAGGGCGCGGGGATCGCCGCGCAGCCGGTCAGCGACATGCCCAGCACCTCGGCCAGCGCGTTCATGGTGGAGGCCGTGCCCATAGTGTTGCAGTGGCCGGCCGACGGCGCCGAGGCGGCCGCGATGTCGAGGAATTTTTCGCCGTCGATCTCGCCGGCCGCCATCTGACGCCGGCCCTTCCAGATCGCGGCGCCGGAGCCGACCAGTTCACCATCCAGCCAGCCGTCGAGCATGGGGCCGCCCGACAGCACGATGGCGGGGATATCGACCGTGGCGGCGGCCATCAACTGGGCCGGCGTGGTCTTGTCGCAGCCGGTGGTGAGCACCACCGCGTCGATCGGATAGCCGTGCAGGATTTCGACCAGCCCCAGATAGGCCAGGTTGCGGTCCAGCGCGGCCGTGGGACGGCGGCAGTTCTCGAAGATGGGGTGGAGCGGGAATTCCATCGGGATGCCGCCGGCGTCGCGGATGCCGTCGCGCACCCGCTTGGCCAGCTCCAGGTGGATGCGGTTGCAGGGACTGAGGTCGCTGCCGCTCTGGGCGATGCCGATCACGGGCCGGCCCGAGCGCAGCTCCGCCGCCGTGACGCCGTAGTTCATGAATCGTTCCAGGTACAGCGCGGTCAGGTCGATATGCTCGGGATTGTCGAACCAGTCCTGCGAGCGGTAGCGCCGCTGCGCCGACTGACCTGTACCCGCGCCCCGGTTGCCGTCCTGGCCGGCCGGCGTGGTGTGGTTGTGATCTTGCTTCATCGCCGTTCCTTACGCACCGTACCAGCCAGCATCGACGAAGTAATTGCGTCCGGTGCAGCGTGCGGCGTTGTCCGAGGCGAGGAACAGCGCCAGCGCCGCCACGTCCTCCGGTTCCACGCGCTGCTTCAGGCACTGGCCGGCCAGGATCAGCTGCTCCGCCTCCGGCGTGTGCCACAACTCGGTCTGGCGCGGCGTGCGCACGGCGCCGGGGATGATGCAGTTGACACGCACGTTGTCGGCGCCAAGGTCGCGCGCGAGGCCGTGCGTCAGGCCCTCGATGCCGGCCTTGGCCGTCATGTACAGCGCCAGCCGCGCCTGCGCCAGATGCCAGGAGATCGAGCCCAGGTTCAGGATCGCGCCGCCGCCGGCCCGCCGCATGCCCGGCGCCACCGCCTGCGCGCAGAAGAACTGGTGGCGCAGATTGACGGCCATGCGCTCGTCCCAGTAGGCCGGGGTGACGTCGGCGATCTGGTGGCGGTCGTCGTTGGCCGCGTTGTTGATCAACACATCGATCGCGCCGAGGTCGCGCTCGATGGTGGCGAAGGTGGCGGCCAGCTGGTCGAGGTCCATCAGGTTGCAGTGCATGAAGCGCGGCGCGCAGGTGGCGTCGGCCAGGCTCGCGGCCAGCGCGCGCGCGGGCGCGTCGGCGATGTCGAGGAAGACCACCTCGGCGCCCTGCGCGGCGAAGGCTTCGACGATGGCGGCACCGATGCCGGTGCCGCCGCCGGTGATGACGACGCGCTTGCGCGCCAGGCTGGGATAACTAGCGTAAATCATTGCTCTCTTTCGTTTCGGGTGGTGTGCTGAATTTTGTGATGGCCTGTGCGCCGGGCCACGTGCCCGGCTACCGGCGCACGAACGGCGGCAGGCCGCGCCGCGCCAGGCTGGCGTACAGGGCGCGTACGCCATCGGTCCACGGCGCGATGGCGTCGCTGCGCTGCACGTGGTTGACCAGCGCGCCCAGCGAAGCGGTGGCGATCGTGACCCGGTCGCCGAGATGGTGGGTGAAACCGGCGCCGCCGGCGTCGCGGTCCTGGATCGGCGAGAACATGGTGCCGAGGAACAGCATGAAACCATCAGGATATTGATGGTGGCGGCCCAGCACCTGCCCCACCAGGTCGAGCGGGTCGCGGCTGATCTCGCGCATGTAGCTGGCGCCCTCGAGGCGGAAATCGTCGTCGGCGCCTTCGATCACCAGGCGCACTTCCGCCGAGCGTATGGAATCGAGCGTGAAGCGGTCGTCGAACAGGCGGATGAAGGGGCCGATCGCACAGGAGCCGTTGTTGTCCTTGGCCTTGCCGAGCAACAGCGCGCTGCGGCCCTCGATGTCGCGCAGGTTGACGTCGTTGCCCAGCGTGGCGCCCAGCACGCGGCCGGCGCTGCTCACCGCCAGCACAATCTCTGGCTCGGGGTTGTTCCACTGCGAATCCGGATGCAGGCCGACGTCGGCGCCGCAGCCCACGGCGGACATGGGCTGCGACTTGGTGAACACCTCGGCATCGACGCCGATGCCCACTTCCATGTACTGGGACCAGGCGCCGCGCCGCTGCAGCTCGCGCTTCAATTGCAGCGCCGCGTCCGAGCCGGGCCGCAGCGCCGACAGGTCGGCGCCCAGGGTCTGCTGCAGGGCGGCGCGCAGCGCGGCGGCGCGGGCCGCGTCGCCGCCGGCCTGCTCCTCGATCACGCGTTCGAGCAGGCTGACGGCGAAGGTCACGCCGCAGGCCTTGATCGCCTGCAGGTCGCAAGGCGCCAGCAGACGGGTTGCGCCGGCTTCGGAGCGCCCCGCCAGGGCGTCGTCGAGCAGCGCCAGCACCGGGCCCAGCGACTCGCCGGCGGCGTCGCGGGCCAGCGCCAGCGGGTCCGGGCTGTCGAGCAGGTCGGACATGGTGGGCGCCGCCGCCGTGATGTCGAACACCTCGCCGCCGCGCACCGCGACCACGCATGGCCCCTGCACCGAACCGCCGCGCCAGACCCGTCCAACAAGGACTGCGTGGTGCGCATCGGTGGGGAGCAAGGCGGCGGGAGATAGTCTTTTCATCGTCGTTCCGGTAGGCGGGTAAATGGTGAAGATGCCGCGCTGGATGCGGGGATCGGAACGATTGTGCCCGCCGGGTGGGGGTGGGGCAATTATGAAATTCACCAATCCGTGTCATGATTATTGCGGCCTGCGGGCCATGAGGACGATGGATGGATGAACGCCGGCAGGGGTGCCGGCGCGGCGCCGGAGACGGCGACGGACGAGGATTATTTTCGCGGAACGCGACGGCGGAGAGCCGGCGCGGACGGCCCCGCGACGTAGGCCGACAAGCCCTCGGCCAGCGCGGCGAACGTCACCGCGCAGCGCGGGCTGTCGCGCAAGTCTTCATGCATGGCCAGCCAGGTGTCCAGTTCGACGGCGAACGCCTTGGGCAGCAGGCGCACCAGTTGCGGATCGCGCGCGGCCAGCGCCGTATGGCACACGCCGATGCCGTAGCCGGCCCGGATCGCCGCCAGCTGCGCCAGATCGCTGTCGGCGCGCAGCGCGAAACGGGAACGCGCCATCATGGGGAACCGCTGGCGCAGGCGGCGCAAGTACTCGGTCTCATGGTCATAGCCGATCAGGCTATGGCCGGCCAGGTCGTCCATGCTGGCCGGCACGCCGTGCGCCTCCAGATAATCACGCCGCGCATGCAAGCCCAGTTCCACCGCGCCGATGCGGCGCGCGACCAGCGCATCCTGGGTCGGACGCACCATGCGCACGGCGATATCGGCTTCCCGCAACAGCAGGTCGTCGAGCCGGTTCGACAGCCTCAGTTCCACCGTCAGCGCTGGATACTCCGCGCGCAGCCGGGGCAGGATGGGCGGCAACACCTCGACCCCGATCACCTCGCTGGCCGTGACGCGCACCGTGCCGCGCACGCCCTCGCCCTGCCCGCTGGCCACGCGGCGCAGCGCGGCCGCACTGGCGGCCAGGGATTGCGCATAGGGCTCCAACGCCAGCGCCGCCTCGGTCGGGGCGTAGCCGTCGTGCGAACGGGTGAACAAGGTCAGCCCCAGCGCCGTCTCCAGCGCCTCGACATGGCGCCCCACGGTCGGCTGCGTCAACCCCAGCGCGCGGGCGGCGGCCGACAGCGAGCCCTCCTCCAGCACGCCGAGGAAGGAACGGTACCACTGCCAGTCGGGTTCCGTCTGCGCCATGCCCAAGCCCTATTCAAATATGTATAGAGGCCATTCTAATCCAGGCAATTTCGTTTTGACCGGCGAAGCATGAAAATCACCACTCACCCAACCCAAGGAGATCACCATGCAACGCACAGCACTCATTCTCGGCGCCACCGGCGGCATCGGCGGCGCGCTGGCGCAGCGACTGCACCGGGGCGGCTGGCGGATCAAGGCCCTGCACCGCGACGCCACCGCCCGGCAGGCGCAGGCCGGCCATTACCAATGGATACAGGGCGACGCCATGCGGCGCGACGACGTGCTGCAGGCTGCCGAAGGCGCGGCGCTGATCGTCCACGCCGTCAACCCGCCCGGCTACCGCAACTGGGGCGAACTGGTGCTGCCCATGCTGGACAACACCATCGCCGCCGCCCGCAGCGGCGGCGCGCGCATCGTCCTGCCGGGCACCGTGTACAACTACGGCCCGGACGCCTTCCCCGACATCGGCGTCGACGCGCCCCAGCGGCCGCTGACGCGCAAAGGCGCGCTGCGGGCCGCGATGGAGCAGCGGCTGGAGCGCGCCGCCGCCGACGGGGTGCGCAGCCTGATCGTGCGGGCCGGCGACTTCTTCGGCCCCGGCGCGGCCAACAACTGGTTCTCGCAAGGATTGGTGAAGCCCGGCCAGCCGGTGACGACGGTGCGCAATCCCGGCCACGCCGGCATCGGACACCAGTGGGCCTATCTGCCGGACGTGGCCGAGACCATGTACCGGCTGCTGGAACAGGAAGCGCGGCTGGACGCCTTCGCCCGCTACCACATGGACGGACATTGGGACGCCGACGGCATGCAAATGGCGGCGGCGGTCGCGCGCGTCGCCGGCGCGGCGGGCGGCCGATCCGTGCGCATCAAACCGCTGCCCTGGTGGCTGCTGACGGCGCTGGCGCCATTCGTGACCACCCTGCGCGAAATGCAGGAGATGCGCTACCTGTGGCGGCAGCCGCCGCGGCTGGACAACCGCGCCTTGCTGGCGGTCCTGGGCAGTGAACCGCACACGCCACTGGACGAGGCGGTGCACGCCACGCTCGCCGGCCTGGGTTGCCTTACGTACCGGAGCGACGAGCGCGTCGCACGCCGCCAGGCTTAAGGTTCCGCATTGTTCGCCGTCGCCGCGCGCGCGTTCGCGGGCGGCCACACCGTGTATCATCGAAAATTCTTCACATGGGATTTACTGGATGGCCCGCGACAACATCAACGATATTCTCGTGTTCTTAGCCGTCGCGAGGGAGCGCAGCTTCACGCGCGCGGCCGCCAAGCTCGGCATGACGCAATCGGCGCTCAGCCACATTATCCGGTCGCTGGAAAGCCGGTTGGGCGTGCGCCTGCTGACGCGCACCACGCGCAGCGTGTCGCCGACCGAAGCCGGCGAGCGCCTGCTGCAGAATGTGGCGCCGCGCCTGGAGGAGATCGAAGCGGAGATCACCGCCGTCAGCGATCTTGGCGACAAGCCGGCCGGCACCGTGCGCATCACCGCCATCGACCACACGGTCGACGCCATCCTGTGGCCACGCATCGCGCCGCTGCTGCGCGCGCACCCGGACCTGCGCGTGGAGATCAGCTCCGACTACCGTCTGGTCGATATCGCCGCGGAGCGCTACGACATCGGCGTGCGGCATGGCGACCAGGTGGAAAAAGACATGGTGTCGGTGCGCCTGACGGCCGACGTGCCGATGCTGATCGTCGGCTCGCCAGCCTATTTCGAGCACCGACCAAGGCCGGCGTCGCTCGACGATCTGCTGCGCCACAATTGCATCACCCTGCGGCTACCCAGCAGCGGCGGCGTCTATGCGTGGGAGCTAGTGCATGAGGGCCACCCGCTCGAAGCGCGGGTGCGCGGCCAGGCGGTGTTCACCAGCGTCTATCCGATGCTGGACGCCGCGCTGGCCGGCTGCGGACTGGCATTCCTGCCCGACAGCCTGGTGGAAGAACACGTGCGCGCCGGCCGCTTGATCAGCGTGATGGAGGACTGGTGCGCGCCGTTTCAGGGCCTGCATGCTTACTACCCAAGCCGCCGTCACGCCTCGCGCGCACTGGCGCTGGTGATCGAGGCGATCCGCCACAAAGGCTAGGACGATGGCGGCCGCGCAACGGGGATGCGCGGCCGCCCCTGCGGAGACCGCGTCAGGCCGCCAGGCTGGCGCTGTCGATCACGAAGCGGTACTTGACGTCGCCCTTGAGCATGCGCTCGTAGGCGGCGTTGATTTCGTCGGCCCGGATCAGTTCAATGTCCGCCACGATGCCGTGACGGGCGCAGAAATCGAGCATCTCCTGGGTTTCCGGTATGCCGCCGATCATCGAGCCGGCCAGCGTCCGGCGCTTCATGATCAGATCGAACACCTGGGGCGACGGGTGCGGCGTGGCCGGCGCGCCGACCAGCGTCATGGTGCCGTCGCGCTTGAGCAGGACCAGGAAGGCATCCAGGTCGTGCGGCGCGGCCACGGTGTTGAGGATGAAATCGAAACTCTTGGCATGTGCCGCCATTTCCGCCGCATTGCGCGACACCACCACTTCATCCGCGCCGAGCGCCCTGGCGTCATCGCGCTTGGACTCCGAGGTGGTGAAGGCCACCACGTGCGCGCCCATCGCGTGCGCCAGCTTGATCCCCATATGACCCAGGCCGCCGATGCCGACCACGCCGATCTTCTTGCCCGGGCCGGCGTTCCAGTGCCGCAGCGGCGAGTAGGTGGTGATGCCGGCGCACAGCAACGGCGCCACGGCGGCCAGGTCCCGCTCCGGATGGCCGATGCGCAGCACGAAGCGCTCGTGCACCACGATCTGCTGCGCGTAGCCGCCCATGGTCCAGCCGGGCTGGTCGGCGGTGGGGCCGTTGTAGGTGCCGACCATGTGGTCGCAATAGTTTTCGAGGCCGTCCTCGCAATCGGCGCAATGCTTGCAACTGTCAACCATGCAGCCGACACCGACCAGGTCGCCCACCTTGTGGCCGCTCACGTGCGCGCCGACGGCGGCGACACGGCCGACGATCTCGTGGCCGGGCACGCAGGGAAACTGGGTGCCGGCCCATTCCGCGCGCACCGTGTGCAGGTCGGAATGGCAGACGCCGCAGAACGCGATCTCGATCTGCACGTCATGCGCGCCCGGTGCGCGGCGGGTGATGTCCATCGACACCAGGGGTTGGTCGCCAGCGTGGGCGCCATATGCTTTCACCTTCATGCGATACTTCCTTTCGTTCATCAATACCGATTGGCGCATCTTAACGACAAAAGCGGGCGCGAAACGAGCCCGATTTTGCATGGGCTTATGAACTGGATTCATGAATACCACCTTCAGACCATGACACAAATTGATCAATGAGAATGGCCCCAGGTCCATGACGGCGCGCTGGCTGCTGCCCGCCGGCGCCAGCGCTGCCGCCCTGGCGCTGCTGCAAGGACGTTCGCTGCGGGCGTTCGCGGACGGCTATGTCGCCGTGCTGCTGCCGGCCTACCTGATCGCGCTGGGCCTCGATACCTGGACGGTGGGCCTGGTCGCCACCGCCACCCTGCTCGGTTCGGCGCTGGCCACGCTGGCCATCGGCGCGTGGGGCCACCGCGTCCACCACGGCCGCCTGCTGCTGGGTGCAGCCGTGCTGATGGCCGCCACCGGCTTCGCGTTCGCCGCCAGTTCCTCGTTCTGGCCGCTGCTGCTGGTCGCCTTCGTCGGCACGCTCAATCCCAGCGCGGGCGACGTGAGCCTGTTCCTGCCGCTCGAACATGCGCGCATCGCCGAGTCGGCCGACGACGAAGCGCGCACGGCGCTGTTCGCCCGCTACAGCCTGCTCGGTTCCCTGCTGTCGGCATGCGGCGCGCTGGCCGCCGCGCTGCCGGCCCACCTCGCCGCATGGACCGGCATGTCGGCGCTGGCCGCGCTGCGCTGCATGTTCGTGCTCTATGGCCTGATCGGCTGCATGGTGTGGCTGCTCTACCGCAAACTGCCCAAGCCGCATGAGGAGACGCGCAAGACGCCGGCGCCACTGGGCCCATCGCGCGCCATCGTGATGCGCCTGGCCGCGCTGTTCTCGGTCGACTCGTTCGCCGGCGGGCTGGTGGTCAACGCGCTGCTGGCCTACTGGCTGTTCCAGCGCTTCCACCTGTCGCTGGCCGCTGCAGGGCAATTCTTCTTCTGGTCCGGCCTGTGCTCGGCCGCCTCGCAACTGGCCGCACCGCTGCTGGCGCGGCGCATCGGCCTGCTCAACACCATGGTGTTCACCCACATCCCCGCCAGCGTGTGCCTGATCGCGGCCGCGTTCACGCCCAGCCTGGGCGCCACGCTGGCGCTGCTGATCGTCCGCTCGCTGCTGTCGCAAATGGATGTGCCGGCGCGCAGCGCCTTCGTGATGGCCGTCGTCACGCCGGAGGAGCGGGCGGCGGCGGCCAGTTACACGCTGGTGCCCAAAAGCCTCGCCTCGGCCGCCGCGCCCAGCATCGGCGGCGCGCTGTTCGCCGCCGGCCTGCTGGCCGCGCCGCTGGTGGCCTGCGGCGTGCTGAAAATCGCCTACGACCTGGCCATCTGGCGCAGCTTCCGCCGACACCAGCATTGAATGAAGGCGCGGCGCGCATCCTCGCCCGCCCCGGAAATTTATCGAATTAACATCAGAATTCAGTTGCATATCTGTCACGTGTCAGATATTCTTTACACGTGATATTAATGAAAGAACGCATGTTCTGGCGAAGATCCGCAGGCCGCCAGCCATGCCACCCCCACCGCAACTGGAGAATGCGCATGAATACGATGAACAAGAACGCCCGTATCGCCGGCCTGGTCTACTTGTTGCTGATCCTGATCGCACCGTTTCGCCTGATCTACATCCCCGGCAAGCTGTTCGCCGATGGCGATGCGGCGGCGACCATCCACAACATCGCCAGCCATGAAATTCTGTTTCGCCTGGGCCTGGTGGGCGACCTGGTGACGGCCGCCGTCAGCCTGCTGCTGACCTACACCCTGTACCGTCTGTTCAAGGATACCGACCGCCATGCCGCCCTGCTGATGCTGATGCTGGGCTTCATGGACACGCCGCTGTATTTCTTCAACGCCATGAACGACATGGCCGTCCTCGTCCTCGCGCACGGCGCCGACTTCCTGTCCGGCTTCAACGCGGCCCAGCGCGACGGGCTGGCCATGCTGTTCCTGCGCATGCACGGTCTGATGACCAACGCGTCGGAGATCTTCTGGGGCCTGTGGCTGTTCCCGCTGGCGCTGCTCGCGCACCGCAGCGGTTTCATCCCCCGCTTCGTGGCCATCTGGCTCACCGTCAACGGCTTCGCCTACCTGGCGCTCAGCTTCACGGGCTTGCTGCTGCCGCAGTATAACGACACGGTCGCCAACGCGGCCTTCCCCTGCCAGCTGGGCGAGGTCGCGTTCATGCTGTGGATCCTGATCAAGGGGGCGCGACCACGGCTGGCGGCAATGCAGGGTGCCAGGGCAGCTTGACGGGAACCGGCGGTGTCGCGCGGTGCACGATGCACCGCTATGCGTCCCCCGAACGCGGTAAAATGCAGGGTTAATCGCGCGCCAGCCTGCGCTGCCGCAAAACCAGACTCATCGCACCGCCGAAAAAGAACCAATGACCACCGTCCCCAACGAAATCAACGCCGCCGCCGTCAAGAACAGCCCCACCGAAAAAGTGACCCCGATGATGCAGCAATATTTGCGCATCAAGGCCGAGCATCCGACGATGCTGGTGTTCTACCGCATGGGCGACTTCTACGAGCTGTTCCACGAGGACGCGGAGAAGGCGGCGCGCCTGCTGGGCATCACGCTCACGGCGCGCGGTTCGCAGGGCGGCCAGCCGATCAAGATGTGCGGCGTGCCGTTCCATTCGCTGGAGGGCTATCTGGCCAAGCTGGTCAAGATCGGCGAGTCGTGCGCCATCTGCGAGCAGATCGGCGATCCGGCCACCAGCAAGGGTCCGGTCGAACGCAAGGTGGTGCGGGTGGTCACCCCCGGCACGCTGACCGACGCCGACCTGCTGCCGGAGAAGGCCGAGCGCCCGCTGCTGGCCATGTGCCTGATCAGCCAGCGCAAGGTGGTCACGGCCGGCCTGGCGTGGCTGTCGCTGGCCAGCGGCGCGCTCAAGCTGATGGAATTCTCGGGCGACAGCCATACGGTGAACACCCGCATGCAGCAGGAGCTGGAGCGCATCGCGCCGGCCGAGATCCTGCGCGGCGATAACGCGGACCTGTTCGAGGACACCACGATCTGCCACGTGAACCGCGTGCCGGACTGGCACTTCGACGTGGTCAGCGGCCACAAGGCGCTGCTGGACCAGTTGGCCGTGGCCACGCTGACCGGCTTCGGCGCCGACGGCCTGGGCGCCGCGTTCGGCGCGGCCGGCGCGCTGCTGCGCTACGCCCAGTCGACCCAGGGCCGCGGCCTGCAGCACGTGCGCAGCCTGACGACGGAGACGGAGAACGAATTCATCGGCCTGGACGCGGCCACCCGCCGCAACCTGGAGCTGACCGAAACCATCCGTGGCCAGGAGTCGCCCACCCTGTTCTCGCTGCTCGACCACTGCCGCACGGCCATGGGTTCGCGCCTGCTGCGCTACTGGCTGCACCACGCGCAGCGCGCGCAGAGCGTGGCGCGCGCGCGCCACGAGGCCATCGGCGCGCTGGCCGCCAGCGACGTCGCCGGCGCGCTGTCGGCCACGCTGGCGCAGGTGCCCGACATCGAGCGCATCACCACCCGCATCGCGCTGCTGTCGGCGCGGCCGCGCGACCTGGCCAGCCTGCGCGACGGCTTGCAGCAATTGCCGGCCCTGCGTCACGGCATGCAGCGCTGCCTGACCGGCGCGGCCGACAGCCTGCTGGCGCAAACCCATGCCGCCCTGTCGACGCCGGAGGACTGCCTGGCGCTGCTGGTGCGCGCCGTGGCGCCGGAACCGGCGGCCATGGTGCGCGACGGCGGCGTGTTCGCGCGCGGCTTCGACGCGGAGCTCGATGAACTGCGGGCGCTGTCCGAGAACGCCGGCCAGTTCCTGGTCGACCTGGAGACGCGCGAGCGGGCCCGCACCGGCATCGCCAACCTGCGCGTCGAGTACAACAAGGTGCATGGCTTCTACATCGAGGTCACGCACGGGCAGACCACCAAGGTGCCGGACGACTACCGCCGCCGCCAGACACTGAAGAACGCGGAGCGCTACATCACGCCAGAACTGAAGGCCTTCGAGGACAAGGCCTTGTCGGCGCAGGACCGCGCGCTGGCGCGCGAGAAGCTGCTGTACGACCAGCTGCTGGCCGACCTGGCGCCGCACATCGGCACGCTGCAGACGATCTCGCAGGCGCTGGCGCGGCTCGACGCGCTGACCGCCCTCACCCAGCACGCGCTGCGCCACAACTGGTGCGCGCCGCAGCTGGTGGCCGAGCCATGCATCAACATCACGGAAGGCCGCCACCCGGTGGTGGAGGACCAGATCGAGCGCTTCATCGCCAACGACTGCCGCTTCGTCAACGAGCGCCGGCTGCTGCTGATCACGGGCCCCAACATGGGCGGTAAGTCGACCTTCATGCGCCAGGTGGCGCTGATCACACTGCTGGCCTACGTGGGCAGCTATGTGCCGGCCACCAGCGCCGTGATCGGCCCGATCGACCGCATCTTCACCCGCATCGGCGCCACCGACGACCTGGCAGGCGGCCGTTCCACTTTCATGGTCGAGATGACCGAGGCGGCCGCCATCCTGAACGGCGCCACCGAGCACTCGCTGGTGCTGATGGATGAAGTGGGCCGCGGCACGTCGACCTTCGACGGCCTGGCGCTGGCCTGGGCCATCGCGCGCCACCTGATCGACACCAGCCGCAGCTTCTCGCTGTTCGCCACCCACTACTTCGAACTGACGCAGCTGCCCGAAAGCCATCCGACGGCGGCCAATGTGCACCTGTCGGCCGTCGAGCACAAGGACAGCATCGTGTTCCTGCACGCGGTGCAGGACGGCCCGGCCTCGCAGAGCTACGGCTTGCAGGTGGCGCAGCTGGCCGGCGTGCCGCAGCCCGTGATCAAGGCCGCCCGCAAGCATCTGGCGCGGCTCGAGGCGCAGGCGCTGGACGCCACGCCGCAGCTGGACCTGTTCGCCGCGCCCATGGTCGATGCGGACGACGAGGCCGTGGCGCCCGCCGCCGACATCAACCCGGCAGTCCAGACCCTGCTCGACGCGCTCGACGCGCTCGACCCGGACGCGCTGTCGCCGCGCGAAGCGCTGGAGCGTCTGTACGAAATCAAACGCCTGGCGCAACCGGCCCTGGCATGATGCGCCGCGCCGCCCCGCCGTTGCCTCGCGCGCTGGCCGCCACGCGGACGTCGACGGCGGCGCTGACCGTCGCACTGGCGGCGTTGGCCGCGTTGTCGGCACCAGCCGCGCAGGCCGGCGGACGCGCCAGGCCGGCCGCCACGAACGCCGCCGCGCACCCGCGCGGCGCGCCGTTCCAGTTCAGCGTGATCGGCCACGCGGTGGCCGGCGACGAATCGGCGCAACGGCGCGTGCTGGCCGACGCCGGCGCCGCCGGCCCCGCGTTCATCGTCGCCACCGGCATCAAGGCCGGCGAGGAACCCTGCAGCGACAAGCTGTATGGCCAGCGTCGCCAGCTGTTCAACGAAGTCGAAGTGCCGTTGATCGTGTCGCTGGCCGGCAGCGACTGGACCGCGTGCCTCAATTCGGCCGGCCGCTCCAACGCCATCGAACGCCTGAACCGGCTGCGCGAATTGCTGTTCACGGACAGCCAGTCGCTGGGCGCGCGCCGCCTGACGCTCACGCGCCAGTCGGCCACGGCCAAGTTCCGCAGCTACGCCGAGAACGCCCACTGGGATTACGGTAACGTGCTGTTCGCCACCATCAACCTGCCGGCCAATAACAACCACTTCCGCCCCGAGGCGGGCCGCAACAGCGAATACGAAGACCGGCTGGTGGCCAACCGCGCCTGGCTGCACCGGCTGTTCGCGCTGGCCGAGCACCGCAAGCTCGATGGCCTGGTGCTGTTCTCGGACGGCGACATCGGCCTGCAGGCGGAGAAGAGCTTCTCGCTGCTATCGGGCTTCCTGCCGAAACAGGACGGCTTCGCCGAGCCGCGGCGGCAGATCCGCAACCTGGCGGAGCAATACAAGGGGACGGTGCTGCTGGTGGACGCCCAGGGGACGGGCAGTGAGCCGGTCATCAACTGGCACGGCAAGGTGGGGCACTTGAGCCTGGCCGCCGACTGGGCCGAGGTGCGCGTCGCGCCCGGCGCCGCCACCCTGTTCATGGTCAAGGGCGGCAGCGCCGACGCGGCGCAATAAGCTGAAGCTTAGTGGATCGGGTGGATCGCGACGTGGTCGCCGTCCTCGCCCTCGTCACCGTCGTCGCCGTGGTGGTGGCCATGGGCGCCGTGCACGTGCTCGTGGGCGATTTCCTCATCGGTGGCGGGGCGCACTTCGGCCACGCTCAGCGAGAAGCGCAGCGCCATGCCGGCCAGCGGGTGGTTACCGTCCAGCACCACCTTGTCGTCCGCGATGTCGGTCACGGTGAAGATCATGGCTTCCTCGTCGGCGCCGTCGGGCATGCCTTCGAACTGCATGCCCACTTCCAGCGGCTCGGGCAGGCGGCTGCGGTCTTCCACCTTGACCAGGGCCGGGTCGTAATCGCCGAACGCGTCCTCCGGCTCGATCTGGATGATGGACGAATAGCCCACTTCCTTGCCGTCCAGCTCCTCCTCGATTTTTGGCAGGGTGTTCTCGTAGCCGCCGTGCAGGTAAACCATGGGCTCGCGGCCGTCTTCGATCAGATTGTCCTGCGCGTCGGACAGTTTGTAATGCACAGTCACGACCATGTTCTTGGCAATCTTCATTGTTGTATCCTTTCTTTAATGAGCAGGCAAATTATACAGGCTTGCCTTGCGCCGCACCGGAAAAGCCGCATCGCGAAGCCGCCGCCGCGCGGGCGCGATTGTTATAATGGGGCATGAAAAAATTACCTCTCCTCGGCAACATCACGCCCGCCCAGTTCCTCAGCGAATACTGGCATAAAAAACCCCTGTTGATCCGCCAGGCCATCCCCGGCTTCAAGCCGCTGGTCAGCCTCGACGCGCTGCAAGCGATGGCCACCAAGGACCACGTGGAGTCGCGCCTGGTGACGGCCACCGGCGGCCACTGGAACATGCAGCACGGCCCGCTCGAACACCTGCCGCCGCGCACCCAGAAGGAATGGACGCTGCTGGTGCAGGGCGTCAACCTGCACGACGCCAAGGCCGACGCGCTGCTGCGCCAGTTCCGCTTCCTGCCCGACGCGCGCCTGGACGACCTGATGATCAGCTTTGCCACCGACGGCGGCGGCGTCGGCCCCCACTTCGATTCGTACGACGTGTTCCTGCTGCAAGCGCAAGGCCAGCGCCGCTGGCGCATCGGCCCGCAGAAGGACTTGAGCCTGATCGAGGGGCTGCCGCTCAAGATCCTGTCCAAGTTCAAGCCGAACGAGGAATTCGTGCTGGAGCCGGGCGACATGCTGTACCTGCCGCCCCACTACGCGCACGACGGCGTGGCCATCGGCGACTGCCAGACCTATTCCATCGGTTTCCGCTCGCCGTCCTACCAGGAGCTGGGCGAAGCGTTCCTGCAATTCATGGCCGACTCGATCGACCTGCCGGGCCGCTACGCCGACCCGGCGCTGGAGCCGACCAGCAAGCCGGCCGAGATCCCGCGCCACATGCTGGACACCGTGGCCGACGAGCTGAACAAGGTGCGCTTCACGGAGGACGACGTCACCATCTTCCTCGGCGAGCACCTGTCCGAGCCCAAGCACAACGTGTTCTTCACGGGGCCGGCCAAGCCGCTCGCGGTCGGCAAGTTCGCCGAGGCGGCCGCCAAAAAGGGCCTGGTGCTGTCGCGCAAGACGCAGATGCTCTACCGTGGCAAGCACGTGTTCATCAACGGCGAATCGTTCGCCATCGGCCGCGCCGACAAGGTCACGCTGGAGGCGCTGGCCAACCAGCGCGCGCTGGCCGGCGCCGCCATCGCCGGCGCGTCCGACGACGTGATGGATGCGCTCTACACCTGGTACCAGGACGGCTGGATCGAACTGGCCTGACCGGCCCCCACACAAGGAGATTCCGTGGACAAGCAAACGCGCGCGTTCTCGACCCGTCTGGAATTCGAACAGCTGGTGCAACTGTGCCTGTCCCGGGCCCGCCACCAGCTGCAACTGTTCGACCCGGACTTCGCGCTCTGGCAACTGGGCAGCAGCGCGACGGACGCCGTCCTGCGCCGCTTCCTCACGGGCGGCGGCAAGCTGCAACTGGTGGCGCACAGCAACGCCCACCTGCAGCGCAACGCGCCGCGCTTCCTGCGCCTGCTCAAGGACTTCGGCCACGCCATCGAGTGCCGGCTGACGCACCAGAGCCTGCGCCAGCTGACCGATTCGTTCTGCATCGGCGACGGCCAGGACCAGGTGCGGCGCTTCCACGCCGACCACCTGCGCGGCGAGGCCGTTTTTGGCTCGCCGCCCGACACACAAGTCTGCGCGGAACGCTTTATTGCCATCTGGCAGGAGTCTTCCCCCGGTTTACACGCAAGTGCAACTGGATTATGAGCCAGATCAAGGTAAAATACGGGGTGCGCGATTGAATGCCGGTGATGGGTGATGATTTCGTCCCATGGGGTTTGAGTCGAAATGTTGCGATAACGCAAAATAGTTATAAAAAACGATTGATTACGCTATTGCGACGCACCAAAAATCGCTATAATATTCGGTTAGGAAGTTTCCGTTGTCTGGCAGGCACCTTATGGTACGAAAAGCCTTCGAAGACGACCTAATGAGCGATAATTACCGGTAATTATTCATCGCAACAATGTTGTTTTTAATTTTGAATTAATTAAGGAAAACCCCATGAAAAAATCCCTGCTGATCGTCTCCCTGCTGGCTGTTGCTCTGGCTGCTTGCTCGAAAAAAGAAGAAGCTCCTGCCGCTCCTGCTCCAGTAGCCGCTCCTGAAGCCGCTGCTCCTGCCGCCGCTCCTGCCGCTCCTGCCGCTGACGCTGCTGCTCCTGCCGCTTCGGCTGCTGCTCCTGCAGCTTCGGACGCTGCTGCTGCTCCTGCCGCTTCGGCTGCTTCGGCTGCTTCCGCTGCTTCGAAGTAATCAGCTTGTGTAAAGAAACCGGTCCTCGGGCCGGTTTTTTTACGCCTGAACTTCAAGAGACCGGCTCATGGGCCGGTTTTTTTTCGCCCATACAAATGCTATTGCCGTACGTCATGTCTTCACTATAGTTCAGGCAGTTTCAGAATCAAGGCAAGCGGCGCAAAAAAAAACCGGGGTCAGGTCATGCGATCGCGCAAGATGCGCGATCGCATGACCTGACCCCGGTTTGGTGCTGCGCGGGGACGCTGGCCGTTATTTCAACTGCTCGTGCAGCAGGGTCAGGATCTTCTCCGCCACCGGGCCCGTTTCCGGCTTGCCGGCGTTGTTGAGCACCGTGACCAGGCTGTCGCTGCCCGTGCCCGCCTTGACGGCGATGCGGTAGCGCTGCGCTTCCTTGTCGGCCTCGGATTCGCCCCAGCTGAACAGCTTGCTGAAGAAGCCCTTGGTCTCGCCGGCGTCCTGGTTCACGTACCGCACGAAGTACATGCCCTGGGTGCGGTCGCGGTCTTCCACCGTGAAGCCGGCGCGGTCCAGCGCCAGGCCGACGCGGCGCCAGGCCCGGTCGAAGCCCTCGTCCACCGACACGGCGCGCCCGGCGCCCGCGCCCACCAGCGAGGCGTGCTGCGGCTGGACGATGGCGTTGGAGACGGCCGTCTTGGCTTGCGCGTCTTCCGTGCTGCCCAGCTTGGTCATCAGGCGCGCCAGGAATTGCGCCTCCAGGCCCGGATCGTTGGGACGGGCGGTCCACATCGTCGATTCCTTCTGGGCGCCCGTCACCACTTCCTGCACGCCGCGGTGGCTGATGTAGATCTCGGTGCTGCCATCGGCCGCCCGTTCGAGGCGGGTGCGGAACTTGTCGCGCTCGCCGCTCGAATAGAGGCCGTCGAACACCTTGCCCACCGTGCTACGGATGAAGTCCTGCGGAATCTTGGCCCGGTTCTCGTTCCATTCCGTCTCCATGATGCCCGCCGTCGGCATGTCCAGCGCCAGCGTGAAGCCCGAATCCTCCCAGAACTGCTTCAGTTGCGGCCACAGTTGCTCGGGCGTCTGCTTGACGACCAGCCAGCGCTGGTTGCCGGCCCGCTCCACGCGGATGTCGTTCATGGCGGCCGGCGCCACGGCCGTGCCAGCCTGCACGGAGACGGCCGGTCCGTTGCCCTTCTGGGCGTTGTAGCCGGACGCGGTGGCCACGCCGTTGGCCGAATCGGGCAGCGAGTAGCGGTTGTCCTTCTGCAATTGCGTCAAATCCGGCGGCACGTCGAGCGTGCTGGCCTTCTTGGCGGACTTGTAGTCCACCTTGTCATTGCCGACGACGGAGCCGATCATGCCGCAGCCGGTCAAACTGGCCATCAAGGCGCCCACGATCAGGGCGCGCTGCGAGGAAATAGATGCTGTCTTGCGAATAGTCATGTCGTTACTGGTTAAGAAGCTGGATGACAGCTGGGATCAGAGTGGAGAGCGAACCGCGTGCGGCACGCGGTTCACTGACGGTGAATAGCCAGTTACGGCAGGATGCCCGCTTCGCGCAGCGCCGCGCGCACGGCGTTGTGGTACTCGCCGGCCAGCGGCACCAGCGGCAGGCGTATGCCGGCCGGCATCATGCCCATCTCGGCCAGCGCCCACTTGACGGGCACCGGGTTGGGCTCGACGAACAGTTTCTGGTGCAGCGGGAACACCTTGTTGTTGATCTCGATGGCCTTGGCGATGTCGCCCTCCATGGCGGCCTTGCACATCTCGTGCATGGCGCGCGGGGCCACGTTGGCCGTCACCGAGATGTTGCCCTTGCCGCCGGCCAGCATCAGGGCCATGGCCGACGGATCGTCGCCCGAATAGACGGCGAACGACTTGGGCGCCAGGCGCAGCAGGTCCAGGCCACGGCCGATGTTGCCGGTCGCGTCCTTCACGCCGACGATGTTGGGGATGGCGGCCAGGCGCAGGATGGTCTCGTTGCTCATGTCGGCCACGGTGCGGCCGGGCACGTTGTACAGGATGATGGGCAGGTCCACCGCTTCGGCGATGGCCTTGAAGTGCTGGTACATGCCTTCCTGGGTAGGACGGTTGTAGTACGGCACCACCAGCAGCGCGGCGTCGGCGCCCGCTTCCTTGGCGTAGCGGGTCAGCTCGATCGCCTCGGCGGTCGAGTTGCCGCCGGTGCCGGCGATGATGGGGATGCGGCCCTTGGTGTGCTCGACCGCCGCCTTGATCAGCGCGCAGTGCTCCTGCACGGTGACGGTGGCCGATTCGCCGGTGGTGCCGACGATCACGATGCCGTCCGTGCCTTCAGCGATGTGCCAGTCGATCAGCTTGTTCAAACCCGGGAAGTCCAGACTGCCGTCTGCGTGCATCGGGGTGACGATTGCTACTATGCTGCCCTTAATCATAGGAAACCAATTGCATAAAGGATTAAAACAACGATTGTAGACGATAGCCCGCGCCTGTGGTGCATCGCCACCTACAAATCACTGTTCAAAATGGCGGCAACAGGGCCGCCACGCGGGGAAAGTCCGGCTTGACGGCGCACAAGCGTTGCACCATCGCAGGGTTAGGCGCTTCTACCACGCCATCCTCGAACGCGACGACGCGCAACTCGTGGTCGCGCGCCAGGTTCAGCAGTTCGCCCGCCTGCAACAAAAAGGCGGGATTGGATGGCTTGCCGAACTGGGCGTTACCGTCGGCGAAAGTTTCGTAAATCAGCACACCGTTCGCCGCCAGGCTGTCCACCATGGACGCCAGCAACGGCCGGTGCAGGTAATTGGTGACGACGATGCCGGCGAAGCGGCCGGGGCCGAACGGCCACACGGCGTCGTCCGCCTCGAGGTCCACCTCCGACGTGACGATGCCGGGGCCGGCCGCGGCGGCCAGCGCGGCCGGGTCGCGGTCGACCGCGATGACGGCGTGCTCGAGCGCGGCCAGGTGGCGCGCATGGCGGCCGCTGCCGCAGGCCAGGTCCAGCACCTCGCCGCCGGGGATCAACGGCGCGTAGCGGCGCACCCAGGGGGAGACGAAGTCGCTCATGCGTAGGCCAGCCCCATCGCTTCGCGCACGTCGCGCATGGTTTCCTGGGCCAGCTTGCGGGCCGCGTCGTTGCCGTCGGCCACGATGGCGCGCACCAGCGACGGGTCGTCCAGATACTGCTGGGCGCGCTCGTGCATCGGCTCCTGTTCCTTGACGATGGCGTCGATCACCGGCTGCTTGCATTCGATGCAACCGATGCCGGCCGATTTGCACCCCTTGACCACCCATTCCCTGGTGGCCGGGTCGGAATAGACCTCGTGGAATTGCCACACCGGGCACTTGGCCGGGTCGCCCACGTCCGTGCGGCGCACGCGGGCCGGATCGGTGGGCATGGTGCGCACTTTCTTCGTGACCACGTCCTTGTCCTCGCGCAAGGCGATGGCGTTGCCGTAGCTCTTGGACATCTTGCGCCCGTCGAGGCCCGGCAGGCGCGAGGCGGCCGTCAACCGGGCCTGCGGCTCGACCAGGATCAGCTTGCGGCTGCCCTCCAGGTAGCCGAACAGGCGCTCGCGGTCGATCATCGACAGGCTCTGGGCGTCGTCGAGCATGGCCTTGGCCTGTTCGAGCGCGTCGTCCTTGCCGTCCTGCTGGTATTCGGTGCGCAGTTCGTTGTACAGCTTGGCGCGTTTGCTGCCCAGCTTCTTCACCGCCTCCTGCGCCTTTTCCTCGAAACCCTTCTCTTTGCCGTACAAGTGGTTAAAACGGCGCGCAATTTCGCGCATCATCTCGATGTGGGGTACCTGGTCCTCGCCCACCGGCACCTGGCTGGCGCGGTAGATCAGCACGTCGGCCGCCTGCAGCAGCGGGTAGCCGAGGAAGCCGTAGGTGGCCAGGTCGCGGTTGGACAGGTTGTCGATCTGGTCCTTGTAGGTCGGCACCCGCTCCAGCCAGCCCAGCGGCGTGGCCATCGACAGCAGCAGGTGCAGCTCGGCATGCTCGGGTACCTTGGACTGGATGAACAGCGTCGACTGCGAGGGGTCGATGCCGGCCGCCAGCCAGTCCACCAGCATGTCCCAGGTGCTGCGCTCGATGATGGAGGGGTCGTCGTAATGGGTGGTCAGCGCGTGCCAGTCCGCCACGAAGAACAGGCACGGCAGCTCGGTTTGCATCTTGATCCAGTTTTTCAGCGCACCATGGTAATGGCCAAGGTGCATGGCACCGGTGGGGCGCATGCCGGAAACGACGCGATCAGGGTACATAATGGGTCAACTTAAAAGTAGGGAAAGCGGTGTGAGCAGCATACGCAGGACGAATTCCGTCAACATGGCGAGCGGCACGACAAAGAAATTGAGAATTTTGAAGTATATCAAGGCCAGCACGATGTAAAAACCGTACGGCTCGATGCGCGCGAACTTGTACGCCATGCCGTGCGGCAGCACGCTGGTGAGGATGCGGCCGCCGTCGAGCGGCGGGATCGGCACCAGGTTGAAGGCGAACATCAGGATGTTGGTCAGGATGCCGGCCTGCGCCATGCGCACGAAGAACGGCTCCGTCACCCCGGCGGCCGCTTCCAGCAGGGCCAGGATCATCCAGCCCAGCGCCATCACGAAGTTGGCGGCCGGACCGGCCAGCGCCACCCAGGCCATCTGTTTCTTCGGGTTGCGCAGGGCCGAGAAGTCCACCGGCACCGGCTTGGCGTAGCCGAACACGAATTTGCCGTCCGTGGCCAGGTACAGCATGATGGGGATGACGATGGTGCCCAGCAGGTCGATATGCTTGAGGGGGTTCATGCTCATGCGGCCGGCCAGGAAGGCCGTGCTGTCGCCGAAATAGCGGGCCGCGTAGGCGTGGGCCGCTTCGTGCAGCGTGATGGCGAACAGCACCGGCAGCGCGTACACGAGGATGGTTTGGTAATCGTTCATGGGGTGGATTTTATCAGAGCGGCAAAACCGCCATTGGAGCGGGCGCCCCTTAAAGCGGGGTTAAGCCCGGCGCGGGGGCTGGGGTGGGCGCCCATGGATAGGCCGAACTACAGGCCGAACATGGCCGCGTCGCCACGGCCCTGGCGCACCAGCTCAGGCTCGCTGCCGCTCAGGTCGATCACGGTGGTGGGCTCCAGGCTGCAGGCGCCGCCGTCGACGATCAGCTCGATCTGCTTCTCCAGCCTCTCACGGATGTGGTCGGCCTCCGTCAGCGGCGTGTCGTCGTCGCCGGGCGGGATCAGCGTGGTGCCCAGCAGCGGCTGCTGGAGCTCCTCCAGCAGCGCCTGCACGATGGCGTTTTCCGGCACCCGCAGGCCGATGGTCTTGCGCGACGGGTGGCTCAGGCGGCGCGGCACGCACTTGGTCGCCTCCAGGATGAAGGTGAACGGCCCCGGCGTGGCCGCCTTGAGCAGGCGGAACTGGCGGTTGTCCACGCGCGCGTAGACGCCGATCTCGCTCAGGTCGCGGCACAGCAGCGTCAAATGGTGCTTCTCGTCGATGCCGCGGATGCGGCGCAGGCGCTCCACGGCCGACTTGTCGTCCAGATGGCACACCAGCGCGTAGCAGGAATCCGTGGGCAGCGCGACGATGCCGCCGCTGTGGATGATCTGGGCGGCCTGCTTGATCAGGCGCTGCTGCGGATTGTCGGGGTGGATCTGGAAAAATTGACTCATATGCCAGTCATGGGGCGCCCAGGCGCCGCGCTGTTGAATTGCTCACAATTGTACGCTACGCAAGGCCGCGATCCGCTGCTCGAACGGCGGGTGGGTGGAAAACAGCGCGCCCCAGCCGCCGCCGGCCGTGATGCCGGACGCCGACAGCGACTGCGGCAGCGCGCCCGGCTCCATGCCGCCCAGGCGGGCCAGCGCGTGCTGCATGGGCAGGCTGCTGCCCAGCAGGCGGGCCGAGCCGGCGTCGGCGCGGAACTCGCGCTGGCGCGAGAACCAGGCCACGATCAGCGAGGCGGCCAGGCCGAACACGATCTCGCACACGAACACGGTGACCGTGTAGCCGATGCCGGGGCCGCGCCGCTCGTCGTCGCCCTTGAGCAGCACGCGGTCGACGAAGTAGCCGACCACGCGCGCCAGGAACACGACGAAGGTGTTGACCACGCCCTGGATCAGGGTCATGGTCACCATGTCGCCATTGGCCACGTGGGCCATCTCGTGGCCGAGCACGGCCTCCACCTCGTCGCGGTTCATGCTCTCCAGCAGGCCGGTGGACACGGCCACCAGCGCCGAGTTCTTGAACGCGCCCGTGGCGAAGGCGTTCGGCTCGCCCTCGTAGATGGCCACTTCCGGCATGGCCACGCCGGCCCGCTCGGCCAGCGCCTTGACCGTGTTGACCAGCCACAGTTCGGTGGAATTGGACGGCGTGTCGATCACGCGCGCGCCCGTGCTCCACTTGGCCATCGGTTTGCTGATCAACAGGGAAAAGATGGCGCCCGTGAAGCCCACCACCAGCGAGAACGCCAGCAGGTTGCCCAGATCCAGGCCGCCGTTGACGCCGGGACGGCCGATGCCGAGCACCGACAACACGATGGACAGCACCAACAGCACCGCGAGGTTGGTGGCGATAAACAGAACGATGCGTTTCATGAGGGTTTTCCCTGTGCCAATGCCGAAATCATAACGAACCTATAAAATACGGGCGAACACCGGGAAATACAAGATGATGGTAACTATCGGCCTCAAAACCAGTCGTGCCAGATGGGCGTCACGTTGGCCGGCAGCGGCGGCAGCTGCGCGAAATCGACGCGCGCCTCGCCCGGCGCATGGAAGTCGGTGCCGCGCGAGGCCAGGAAGCCGTACTGGTTGGCCAGTTGCGCATAGACGGCGTACTGGTCCGGCGTGTGGCTGCCCGTCACCACTTCGATGGCCGTGCCGCCCAATTGCTTGAACTCGTCGAACAGCACGCCCTGGGCCATCTGGTTGAACTTGTAGCGGCCCGGGTGGGCGATGACGGCGATGCCGCCCGCGCCCCGGATCCAGCCGACGGCGTCCGCCAGGCTGGCCCAGCTGTGCGCCACGTAGCCGGGCTTGCCTTCGGTCAGGTATTTCTTGAACACGTCGGGCACGTTGGCGCACACGCCGATTTCGATCAGGTAGCGGGCGAAGTGGGTGCGCGACATCAGGTCCGGGTTGCCCACGTACTTGAGCGCCCCTTCATAGGCGTCCGGAATGCCGACGGCCGCCAGCTGGACCGCCATCTCGCGCCCGCGCGCGTCGCGCCCGGAACGGGTGCGGCTCAGGCCGGCCAGCAGGGCCGGATTGGTTTCGTCCACCTGCAGGCCGACGATGTGCACCGTCTCCTTGGCCCAGGTGATGGAGATTTCGACGCCGGACACGAAGCGCATGCCCAACTCCTGTGCGGCGACGCGGGCGGCGGCCACGCCGTCCACCTCGTCGTGGTCGGTCAGCGCCCACACGTCCACCCCCGCCTTGCGGGCATGGGCCGCGACGGCAGACGGCGCGAGCACGCCGTCGGAAACGTTGGAATGGCAATGCAGATCGACTTTTAACATACGAAAATCAGGCCTGGCTGGGGCAGTATCGAAAGGTTCATTGTACGCTGCTTGCCACCCGGCCGTTAGCGCTGGCGTAAGTCCTGCACGGCTTTGTTTTCAGGCCAGGAATTCCTCGATCATGCGGGCCAGCACCTCGGGCTGGTCGTGGTGCAGCATGTGGCCCGCATCGTCCATCATCTTGCACCGAACGTCGGCCAGATGACCGAGCCGGCGGTCGATTTCGATGCGCGCCTCGGGCTTCGGCCCCATCCAGTCCCACATATTGGTATCGACGGCCTCCACCCACAGCACGGGCGCCGTGATGGCCTTCCAGCACGCCATCACCTCGTCCACATGGTAGAGCAGCGGCCCCATGCGCTTATGGGCCGGATCGCCGAGGATCTCCCACTGCCCCGCCGCGTTCCGCGCCGACCAGTGCTGGGCCAGGAAGGCCGCGCGCGCGTCGGTCAGGCGCGGGTTGGTCTTTTGCAGCCGGGCCGCCACCGCCTCCAGCGAGTCGTAGCCGCGCATGGTGGGTGGCGCCAGCATTTCATCCATCCATTTGGCGTAGCGCTTGGGCGCCTGCTCGGGCCGGTTGGCCTTCAGGCCGAAGCCCTCCAGGTTGATCAGGCGCCGGATGCGCTCGGGCCGCGCGCCCGCGTACAGCCCCACCACGTTGCCGCCCATGCTGTGGCCGAGCAGGTTGATGGCCTCGTCGGGCGCGTAATGGCGCAGGATGGCGTCGAGGTCGGCCAGGTAGTCGGGGAACCAGTAGGTGTCGGCGCCGGAGCGCTCGGACAGGCCGAAGCCGCGCCAGTCGGGCGCGATCACGTGCCAGTCGCCCTGCAGGGCGTCGACCACGAACTGGAACGAGGCCGACACGTCCATCCAGCCATGCACCATGACGATCTTGGGCGCGCCCACCCGGCCCCAGTGGCGCACGTGGTAGCGCAGGCCGCGCACATTCAGGAACTCGGAACGGGATGCTGTATGCATGATGATCTGCCTTGAAATGGGTGCGCATGGCGCAATATGGGTGGCTTGCCAGCCGGAAAGCAAAATAATAGCACGACCGTTCGCATCGTGTGCGCCTATGCCCGCGTCCGCGCCGCGCCATCCCGTGATCGACCGTTTTTTAGCGGGAACGGGTGACCGCAGCGTAAAATAGCGCCATCCCGTTGCTCTCTACCAAGGTATCCCATGACTATCTACCAACTGGGCGAACACACGCCTGAGATCGCCGCATCCGCCTTCATCGCCGACACCGCCAGCGTGATCGGCAAGGTCACCGTCCACGACAACGCCTCCGTCTGGTTCGGCGTGACGATCCGCGGCGACAACGAGCGCATCACGATCGGCGAGAACAGCAATGTACAGGAATCGACCATCATGCACACGGACATGGGCTACCCGCTGACGGTGGGCCGCAAAGTCACCATCGGCCACCAGGCCATGCTGCACGGCTGCACCATCGGCGACGGCGCGCTGATCGGCATCCAGGCCGTGGTGCTGAACGGCGCCGTGATCGGCAAGGGTTGCCTGGTGGGCGCCGGCGCGCTCGTCACCGAGGGCAAGCAATTCCCGGATTACTCGCTGATCATCGGCGCCCCGGCCAAGGCCGTGCGCACGCTGACGGCCGAAGAAATCGAGCGTCTGCAAGGCAACGCGGACAACTACGTCCAGCGCGGCCAGATGTTCAAGACGCAACTTAACAAGATCGGATAAGGAATATGAGCATTACCCCGATGAGCACCACCCCGGACACCCTGCAGAAATTCATCTTTGAAAACGCCGCCGTGCGCGGCGAGTTCATCGATATTTCCGCCACCTGGCGCGAGGTGTTGTCGCGTCACCACTACCCGGCCGCCGTCAAGCAGCTGCTGGGCGAGATGGTGGCCGCCGCCGCGCTGCTGTCGGCCAACCTGAAGTTCAACGGCTCCATCGTCATGCAGATCCATGGCGACGGCCCGGTGCGGCTGCTGGTGGTCGAGTGCGACGCCGAACTGCGCCTGCGCGCCACGGCCAAGCTGGCGCCGGACGCGGCCATCGCCGACGGCGCCAACCTGACGGCGCTGCTGAATGAACACGGCAAGGGCCGCTTCGCCATCACGCTCGACCCGGCCGACAAGGTGCCGGGCCAGCAGCCATACCAGGGCATCGTGCCGCTGGACGGCGACGACGTGGCCACCGTGATCGAAAACTACATGCTGCGCTCGGAACAGCTCGACACCAAGCTGTGGCTGGCCGCCAGCGACGACGCGGCGCGCGGCCTGCTGCTGCAAAAGCTGCCCAACCACGGCGGCAAGGCGGAAGCCGAACCGCTGTCGCAGGAAGAAGCGCTGGAAACGTGGAACCGCGCCGTGATCCTCGGCTCTACGCTCAAGCGCGAGGAATTGCTGGAGGCGCCGATCGACGTGCTGATGCAGCGCCTGTTCTGGGAAGAGACGATCCGCGTGTTCGATCCCGTGCACCCGTCATTCCACTGCACGTGCACGCGCGAAAAAGTGGGCAACATGCTCAAGATGCTGGGCCGCGAGGAGGTCGACGGCGTGCTCGCCGAGCTCGACCACGTGGGCGTGCACTGCGATTTCTGCGGCCAGCACTACGAATACGACCGCGTCGATTGCGCCCAGCTGTTCACCAGCGACGCGCCGGTCGAAGTGCTGATCCCGGCGGGCGAAGCCAAGCACTAACACCGCCAACACCGGGGTCAGGTCATGTCATCGGGCAAGATGCTCGATGGCATGACCTGACCCCGGTTTGTCGTTTACCAGTGCACGCACTTGATGGGCGCGATATCGACCGCGCCCAACGTCTTGCCTGAGCCCGCGCGGCTCAGGTTCACTTGCTCGATGCAGCTGCCGGGGAAGATCCGCTGCTGGCTGCGCGTGCACACGATGGCCGGCGGCTGCGCCTTGCCGTCGCAATAGAACCCCTCCGCCGCCATGCGCACCAGCGCCTGCTCCATCGGCATGCCGGGCGTGACCGTGCCGGCCACGAAGGTGGAAAAACGGTTCTGGTCCACCGTGTAGCATCCCGTCAGCGTCATCGCCACCGCGACCACCGCCAGCCTCGCCTTCGCGCGCATCGTCACCCCGCCTTGCATGAATGTCATTGGGCGCAGTGTACGAGCGCCCCGCCCGCTTGTCCAGCCGCGCGCCGGGCCGATGCGCGCGCCCGCTCCAGCCGTCGTCATCATGGCGTCACACAGACTGCCTATCATCCGCCGCGTTGCAGTTCCCACAATCTTGGCATACACGACAAGGCACTACGATGAATCGCACGACTCCCCGCGCCCCCGCCGGCGCCATGGTCTCCTGCCTGGCGGCCCTCAGCTTCCCCCTGCTGGCGATGAGCGTCAACGTGGCCTCCGCCATGGCCGACATGGGCCGGCCCGACAGCGCCGCCCTGATCGCCGCCGACAGCACGGCCAGCGCCGCCGACTTCGCCACCGAGGCGGCCGCCGCCGTCGGCCCCATCACGACGGTGGAAATCGCCACCCGTAAGACGCGCTCGTCCGTCGCGCTGGGCAAGGCCGACATGCAGAAGATCCTGCCCGGCGTGAATCCGCTCAAGGCGCTGCACACGCTGCCCGGTGTCAGCTTCCAGACCGCCGACCCGTGGGGCAACAACGAGCAGAACCTGTCGCTGTTCGTGCACGGCTTCTCGGGCCAGCAACTGGGCTACACGATGGACGGCGTGCCGCTGGGCGACCAGCAGTACGGCAACTACAACGGCCTGTCGCCGCAGCGCGCCGTCATCAGCGAGAACGTCAGCAGCGTGATCCTGTCGTCGGGCGCCGGCGACCTGGCCACGGCCTCGACCAGCAACCTGGGCGGCACCATCGAAACCTTCTCGGCCGACCCGCTGGCCACGCGCGGCGCCACCGTGCAGCAAACGGTGGGCAGCCAGCGCACCTCGCGCACCTATGCCCGCTTCGACACGGGCGAGTTCGGCGACGGCAACAGCGCCTACCTGTCGGCCATCCACCACGAGGCGCGGGCCTGGGACTTCGACGGCCGCCAGGGCGGCGACCAGGTCAACGCCAAATACGCGCACCGCGCCGACGCGGGCAAGCTGACCGTGTTCTTCAACTATTCGGACAAGATCGAACCGAACGAGGACAGCACGGTCCACGTGGCCGGCGAGAAGAGCGCACCCTACACGCGCCCCTTCCTGTACCCGGACTTCGCGGCCGCGCTGGCCTACCTGTCGCCCACCGGCGCTACCCCGGCCGCCGACGGCAACAACTACCGCAACTACTACAGCGACGCCCAGCGCACCGACTACCTGACCTACGCGAAATACGAGGCCAACCTGAGCGACGCCACCACCTGGTCCAACCAGGTCTATTACCACCATGACGACGGGGTCGGCGTGGTGGCCGGACCGATCGGCGTGGCCGGCCTGCCCGGCCTGTTCAGCGTCTACTACCCGAACCAGAACCTCAAGCAAGTGTTCGGCAACTCTGGCTACGCCACCCGCACGACAGAATACGCGATCAACCGCGCCGGCCTGCTGTCGACGGTGCGCATGGAGCTGGGCGAGCATCAGGTGCAGGCCGGCCTGTGGCTGGAGCACAACCGCTCGGAAGCCTACCGCCGCTGGTACGCGCTGGACGTGAACCATCCGAGCTCGCCATACGACCGCCCCAGCGATCCGCTGATCACCCAGTACGGCAGCGAGATCAACAACAAGGTGGCGCAGCTCCACCTGCAGGACGAATGGCGCGTGCGGCCCGACCTGGCGCTGCTGGCGGGCTTCAAATCCAGCCTGCAATTCGCCGAGGGCAATTACCCCGTGCAGCCGGCCAAGGGCGCCATCGCCAACGGCTCGCCGGCCCTGCCGGTGGGCGAGATCATCACCAAGAAATGGTTCCTGCCGCAAGCGGGCGCGCGCTGGGACATCAGCGCCCGGGACCAGTTGTTCGTCAACGTGCAGAAGAACATGCGCCAGTTCGTCACCTACGGCGGCGGCGGCGCGTCGCCGTGGAGCCTGGCCAGCCAGCAGGCGTTCGACCTGTTCAAGGCCACGGCCAAGCCGGAGACCTCGGTCACGTACGAGGCCGGCCTGCGCAGCAACCGCACGCTGCCATCGGGTCCCGTGACGGCCATCGACAGCCAGATCAGCCTGTACCACGTGGACTTCAAGGACCGCCTGCTGCAGATCAGCCCCACGCCCGTGCTGCTGGCCATCATCGGCGGCAACCCGGTGCTGGCCAATGTGGGCAGCGTGAAGACGGACGGCATCGACCTGTCCGCCACCGTCCACTTCGGGCGCGCGTTCTCGTTCTACGATGCGCTGTCGTACAACCATTCGACCTACTCGGACAACTACAGCAACGGCGCGGCCATCGTGCCCACGGCCGGCAAGTCGGTGCCGGGCAGCCCCGAGTGGATGAACAAATTCGTCGCCACGGCCACCGTGGCCGACATGGAATTCCAGCTGATGGGCGACTACGTGGGCAAGCGCTACGCCACCTACACCAACGACTTGAGTGTGCCCAGCTACTTCCTGCTGGGCCTGGGCGTGTCGGGCAAGCTGCCATTCCTGAACGGCGGCGTGGTCAAGAACGCGCGCTACCGCGTCAACGTCAGCAACCTGCTGGACCGCGAAGGCAGCCTGAACGTGGTGGTGGGCGCCGCCGACAAGACCTACAACACCTTCCCGATCGCCCCGCGCCAGGCCTTCTTCACCGTGATGGCGGACTTCTGATGAGCACGATCTTCTTCCCCACCCGCTTGTCGCGCCGCGGCTTCCTCCACGCGAGCGCCGCCGCCACCGGCTGCGCGCTGCTGGCGCCGGCCGCCGCGCTGGCCGTGCCTGGGCTGACGACGGCGCCAGCCAGGCCGCTCGTGTTCGGCCACCGTGGCGCCAGCGCGCTGCGGCCCGAACACACGCTGGCCTCGTACGCGCGCGCCATCGCCGACGGCGCCGACTACGTGGAGCCCGACCTCGTGTGCACCAGGGATGGCGTGCTGGTGGCACGCCACGAAGCGAACCTGACGGAGACGACCGACGTGGCCAGCCGCGCCGAGTTCGCCAGCCGCCGCGCCCGCAAGACCATCGACGGCGAAGCGCACGAAGGCTGGTTCGTCGACGACTTCACGTTCGCCGAACTGAAAACGCTGCGCGCCGTCGAGCGCCTGGGCGAGGTGCGCCCCGGCAGCGCCGGCTACAACGGCATGTTCCAGGTGGTGAGCTGGGAGGAGATCATCGACTTCGTGGCGGCCGAGTCGGCCGCGCGCGGGCGCGTGATCGGACTGGTGCCGGAACTGAAAAGTTCGACCTACTTCGCCAGCGTCGGCCTGCCACTCGAGGATCGCTTCCTCGCCATCCTGGGCGGGCACGACTACACGCGCCGCAACCCGGTCGAGATCCAATCGTTCGAAGTGGCCAACCTCAAACACCTGCGCGGCAAGCTGGGCCGGCGCGCCAACCTGCGCCTGATGCAGCTGGTGGTGCCCGACGCCGTGCGTCCCAGCGACGTGGCGGCGGCCGGCGGCACGCTGACCTTCGCCCGCATGTGCACACCGGAAGGCCTGCGCGACATCGCCGCCTATGCCGACGTGGTGGCGCCGCCCACGCGCGCCATCATTCCACTGGCCAAGGATGGCAAGCTGGCCCAGCCGACGTCACTGGTGGACGATGCGCACCGCGCGGGATTGCGGGTGGAACCATGGACCTTCCGTCCCGAAAACCGCTTCCTGGCGGCCGATTTCCGCGACGGCGCGGGCGACAACGCGCGCAACGAAGCGGGCTCGGTGGCCGAGATGCGGCGCTACCTGGCCACCGGCATCGATGGCTTCTTCACGGACGACCCCGCGCTTGGCCGGCGCGCGGTGGACGCGTAAAAAAAAACCGGGGTCAGGTCATGCCGACACGCAAAATGCGGGAAGGCATGACCTGACCCCGGTTTTTGCGCGCTAGAAGCGAACGAAGTTGCCCTCGTCCGCTTCCGCCGCATGGGCGACCCTGCCGCCACGGCCACCAACGTTGCTGGCCGGACGGCGCTCGGGACTGCCGCCGCGGCGCGGCGCGGCATGCGTCTGCCGGCCGCCGCCCAGTTTGAAGAACGACATGGTCTGCTGCAACGTCTCGGCCTGGCCGCTCATTTCCTCCGACGTGGCCGCCAGTTCCTCCGAGCTCGACGCGTTCTGCTGCGTGGTCTGGCTCAGCTGGCCCACGGCGCTGTTGATCTGCCCCACGCCCGACGATTGCTCCTCCGACGCGGCCGTGATCTCCTGCACCAGGTCGGACGTCTTGCGGATGTTGGGCACCATCTGATCGAGCAATTGTCCCGCCTTCTCGGCCAGCTCCACGCTGCCGGTGGCCACCTGTTCGATTTCCTGCGCCGCCAGCTGGCTGCGTTCGGCCAGCTTGCGCACCTCGGCCGCCACCACGGCGAATCCCTTGCCGTGCTGGCCCGCGCGGGCCGCCTCGATGGCCGCGTTCAGCGCCAGCAGATTGGTCTGGTAGGCGATGTCGTCGATGATCTGGATCTTCTTGGCGATCTGCTTCATGGCCGCCACGGTCGAGCGCACGGCCTCGCCGCCCTCGACCGCCTCGCGCGCGGCCTGGCTGGCCATGCCGTCGGTGACCTTGGCGTTCTCGGTGTTGGCGGCGATCGAGGCCGTCATCTGCTCGATGGCGGCGCTGGTCTCCTCCGCGCCGGCGGCCTGTTCGCTGGCCGCCTGCGACAGGGTTTGCGCGGTGGCGCTGATTTCCTCGGACGCGCTGGCCAGCGCCTCGGCGCTGCTGTTGACCTCGGCCACCACCTGGGCCAGCTTCTGCACCGTGTTGTTGCAGTATTGCTTGAGCTGACCGAACGCGCCCGCATAGTCCTTCTCGATCGCGCAGTCCAGCTCGCCTTCGGCCACGGCGGCCATCATGCGCACCACGTCGTCGATGCTGGCGCCGGTGGTGGTGATGAGGTTGTTCAAGCCCTCGCCCATCTCCTTCTGGAAACCCTGCATGCCGGCCAGGTCCACCCGCGCCTCGAAGTTGCCTTGGTTGGCCGCGCTCACCACCCGGGCCTGGCTGTCGATCACCTGGCGCAGGCTGGCGACCATGTGCTGCATGGCGGCCAGCAGCTTGCCCGTCTCGTCGCGCGCATCGCTTTGCACGTCGATCGCCAGGTCGCCGCGGGCCAGCGTCTCGGCCACCGTGACGGCGCGGTTGATGGGACGGGTGATGCTGAACGTGATCAGCACGCCGGACGCGATGGTCAGCAGCACCGCCACGCCCAGCGTGACCAGCACGCGCGACTGCGCCTCCGCGCTCACCTCCGTCATCTTGACGTCGGCCTGCTTGAGCGTCTCGTCGGTGCGCGCGGTCAGGCTGGCCAGCGCGGCCGAAATGGGCTTGTCGGCGCCGGCCACGGCCTTGTCCAGCTCGTTGGGTTTGTCGGTCTTGGCGCGCATGGCGACCAGGGTCTGCATGTCGCGGCGGTAGGCGGCGGCCCCCTCGCGCAACTGGTTCATCAGCTTCTCTTCCTCGGCGTTCAGCGCGCCGATGGCCTTGTAATCGTCGGCGACGCGTTCCACCGCCGCCATGTCGTTGCCGAATTTCTGCGCATAGTCGCCGCCGCGCAGGATGAAGTTCTTGAAGTGGTGGATGCCGTCGCCGAGCGCGATGTTGCCCCGGTTGACGGCGTTGCGCTTGGCCAGCGCATCGAGCTTGATCGATTTCCACTGCGCGTCCATGGCCGCCGTCTCCTGGATGGCGATCCAGCCCAGCAGCAACGACAGCAAGGTCAGCAAAAAGAAGGCCATACCCAGCCGGGTACCGATCCGTACATTCGACAACATTGACGTCTCCTCGTAGAGTAAGTGTTATTCCGTCAACTGCAGTTTCTTGCTTCTGGTCAAATGTAATACTACCTTCATTTTTGCTTGCTTAACACTTTCGAATGGCACCTCGGCGGGCGAAACCACACATTGAGGCCGGCCTCATGCGCCGGCGCCGTTGAACGTGACGTTGGCGATCCAGTTGCGCTTGCGCCGGGCCAGGCGGGCGTCCCCGCCTTCGCCGTCGAAGGAAGCGCTGCCGTGTTGCAGCAGCGCGCGGTCCACGTCGTCGAACGCGTTCACGCTGACGACGGCGTACAGGTGATCGTCGATGCGGCTGGTCACCACCGGCACCACGCCGCATTGCGTACACAGGTGAAATTCGGCCGTCCTGGTGCCGAAGCTGTACGGCGACACGTGGGCCGGCTCGCGCACCGTCACGGCCAGCGCGCCCGTCGGGCAGGAAGTCCACACGCCGCCATGCTTGACGCAAAAGCTGCACGTGCAGGCGCGCGCCGGAATGAAGGCTGGCTCGGGCGCCCAGTCGAGCGCGAAGGAGATATTGCCGCAATGGCAGCTTCCATGGATGAGCATGGCGTATCCTTGCGTTGAAGCCGCGACGGCGCCGTTATCCTTACGGCGCGGTAGTGGCAGCGGCGGCCGGCGCGGGTGTCGTTTGCCCCTTGCCGACGATCTGGATGAAGATCTCGTTCTGTTTGATCATGCTGAGCTCGTAGCGAGCCCGTTCTTCGACCGCGCCCGTGCCGTCCTTGAGGTCGCGCACTTCGGAGTCGAGCTTGGCGTTGCGGGCGATCAGTTCCGCGTTTTTCTTGTGCGCGGCCTCGACCTGCGCCTCGTAATCGGCCACGCGCAGCCAGCCCCCTTTGCCCAGCCATAGCGGGTACTGTATCAGCAGCAGCAAGGCCGCCAGTGCGAGGGTGATCAGACGCATGGTGTGAAAAAGCGGCCGGATCGCTCCGGCCGCAGTGTGACAATTACTTCAGATTATAGAACGCGTCGCGGCCAGGGTAGGAGGCGATATCGCCCAGGTCTTCCTCGATGCGCAGCAGCTGGTTGTACTTGGCCATGCGGTCCGAACGGGACATGGAGCCGGTCTTGATCTGCAGCGCGTTCAGGCCCACGGCGATGTCGGCGATGGTCGAGTCTTCGGTTTCGCCCGAGCGGTGCGAGATCACGGCCGTGTAACCGGCGCGCTTGGCCATCTCGATGGCGGCGAAGGTCTCGGTCAGGGTGCCGATCTGGTTGATCTTGATCAGGATCGAGTTGGCGATGCCCTTCTGGATGCCTTCCTTCAGGATCTTGGTGTTGGTGACGTACAGGTCGTCGCCCACCAGCTGCACCTTCTTGCCCAGTTCCTTGGTCAGGATCGCCCAGCCGTCCCAGTCGCCTTCGGCCATCGCGTCCTCGATCGAGATGATCGGGTACTTGTCGCACCAGGTGGCCAGCAGGTTGGTGAACTCGGTGGCGGTCAGGCTCAGGCCCTCGCCTTCGAGCTGGTACTTGCCATCCTTGTAGAACTCGGAGGCGGCGCAGTCCAGGCCCAGCGCGATCTGGGTGCCTGGCTCGTAGCCGGCTTCCTCGATGGCCTGGATGATCAGCTTGATCGCTTCTTCGTGGTTGGCCACGGACGGTGCGAAGCCGCCTTCGTCGCCCACGGCCGTGGTCAGGCCCTTCTTGTGCAGGATCTTCTTCAGCGTGTGGAACACTTCGGCGCCGTAGCGGATCGCTTCCTTGAACGACGGTGCGCCCACGGGGATGATCATGAATTCCTGGATGTCCAGGTTGTTGTCGGCGTGCGCGCCGCCGTTGATCACGTTCATCATCGGCACTGGCAGTTGCATCGCGCCCGAACCGCCGAAGTAGCGGTACAGCGGCAGGCCGGCTTCCTCGGCGGCGGCCTTGGCCACGGCCATCGACACGGCCAGCATGGCGTTGGCGCCCAGGCGGCCTTTGTTCTCGGTGCCGTCCAGGTCGATCAGGGTGCGGTCCAGGAAGGCTTGCTCATTGGCGTCCAGGCCCATGATGGCTTCCGAGATTTCGGTGTTGATGTTCTCGCACGCTTGCAGCACGCCCTTGCCGAAATAGCGCTTGGGGTCGCCGTCGCGCAGCTCGATCGCTTCGCGCGAGCCGGTCGAGGCGCCCGACGGCACGGCGGCGCGGCCCATCACGCCCGATTCCAGCAGAACGTCGCACTCCACGGTCGGATTGCCGCGCGAGTCAATGATTTCACGGCCGATAATGTCAACAATAGCACTCATGTCATTCTCCAAAGGTTAAAAGCGTAACGGTTCAGGCGTTGCGTCTGATGCGCAATCTGCATGTGCGCAGCGGGACCGGATCCGGCGCCGCTGCGCCGGACCCGGTCCCGCTAGCTGCGATTAATTGAAGCTGGATTCGAGGAAGCCGGCTTTCTTGGTGATGCGATCGAGGTCGATCAGCGTCGACAGCAGTTCCTTCATGCGGCCCAGCGGCACGGCGTTGGGGCCGTCCGACAGCGCGGTGGCCGGCGTCGGGTGGGTTTCCATGAACAGGCCCGACACGCCCACGGCCACGGCCGCGCGCGCCAGCACCGGCACGAACTCGCGCTGGCCGCCCGACGACGTGCCCTGGCCGCCGGGCAGTTGCACCGAGTGGGTGGCGTCGAACACGACCGGGCAGTTGGTCTCGCGCATGATGGCCAGCGAGCGCATGTCCGACACCAGGTTGTTGTAGCCGAACGAGACGCCGCGTTCGCACGCCATGAACACGTCGTCCGGCAGGCCGGCGGCCTGGGCCGCGGCGCGCGCCTTGTCGATCACGTTCTTCATGTCGGTCGGCGCCAGGAACTGGCCCTTCTTGATGTTGACCGGCTTGCCCGACTGGGCGCAGGCCGTGATGAAGTCGGTCTGGCGGCACAGGAAGGCCGGCGTCTGCAGCACGTCCACCACCGACGACACGGCCGCGATCTCCTCGATCGTGTGCACGTCCGTCAGCACCGGCACGCCCAGCTCGCGTTTGACGTCGCCCAGGATCTCCAGGCCCTTGTCCATGCCGGGACCACGGTACGAGGTGCCCGAGGAACGGTTGGCCTTGTCGAACGAGGACTTGTAGATGAAGGGGATGCCCAGCTCGGCCGTCATTTCCTTCAGCGCGCCGGCCGTGTCGAACGCCATCTGGCGCGATTCGATCACGCAGGTGCCGGCGATCAGGAAGAACGGCTGGTCGAGGCCGACGTCAAATCCGCACAGTTTCATGCTGCGTCTCCTTGCAGCTCGCCCTCTTTCACGGCGTGCAAGCGGGGCTTGCCGCTGGCGGCCTGGTGCGCGAGGGCGGCCTTGATGTAGGACGTGAACAGCGGATGGCCGTCACGCGGGGTCGATTTGAACTCGGGGTGGTACTGCACGCCCATGTACCACGGGTGCGCGTTCTCGCCGGTGCGCGGCAATTCCATGATCTCGCACAGGTCCTCGGTCGGGGTGCGGGCCGCCACGATCAGGCCGGCCGCTTCCACGCGCGGCAGGTAGTGGTTGTTGGCCTCGTAACGGTGGCGGTGACGCTCGGTCACCACGCCGCCGTAGATCTCGGCCGCCAGCGTGCCGGGCTTGACGGCGCAGGTCTGCGCGCCCAGGCGCATGGTGCCGCCCAGGTCGGAGTTCTCGTCGCGCTTCTCGACCTTGCCATCCTGGCCCTGCCATTCGTCGATCAGGGCGACGACGGGCTGGTCGGTGTCGAGGTCGAACTCGGTCGAGTTGGCGTTGGCCAGGCCGGCCTTGTGGCGCGCGTATTCGATCAGCGCCACCTGCATGCCCAGGCAGATGCCCAGGTAGGGGATCTTGTGCTCACGGGCGAACTGGGCCGCCATGATCTTGCCTTCCACGCCGCGCTTGCCGAAGCCGCCCGGCACCAGGATGGCGTCGAACTTGGCCAGCTCGGCGCAGCCGCGCGTTTCGATCTCTTCCGAGTCGATGTACTCGATGTTGACGCGCGCCTCGTTGTGGATGCCGGCGTGGCGCAGCGCCTCGGTCAGCGACTTGTACGATTCGGTCAGCTCGACATACTTGCCGACCATGCCGATCGACACTTCCGCCTTCGGGTGCTCGAGCGTGTAGATCAGCTTGCTCCACACGGACAGGTCGGCCGGGGCCGGGTCCAGGTCCAGCGCCTCGCAGATGATGGCGTCCAGGCCCTGGTCGTGCAGCATCTGCGGCACCTTGTAGATGGTGTCCACGTCCCACACGGAGATCACGGCCTGCTCTTCGATGTTGGAGAACAGCGAGATCTTGGCGCGCTCATCCTCGGGGATGCGGCGGTCGGCGCGGCACAGCAGCGCGTTGGGCGAGATGCCGATTTCGCGCAGCTTCTGCACCGAGTGCTGGGTCGGCTTGGTTTTCAGCTCGCCGGCCGAGGCGATGTAGGGCACCAGGGTCAGGTGCACGAAGGCCGTGTTCTTGCGGCCGGCGCGCAGGCTCAGCTGACGGGCCGCCTCCAGGAACGGCAGCGATTCGATGTCGCCCACCGTGCCGCCGATTTCGCACAGGGCCACGTCGTAGCCTTCCGCGCCGCGGCGGATGTAGTCCTGGATCTCGTTGGTGATGTGGGGGATCACTTGCACCGTCTTGCCCAGGTACTCGCCACGGCGTTCCTTGCGGATCACCGATTCGTAGATCTGGCCGGTGGTGAAGTTGTTCACCTTTTTCATCCGGGTGGAAATGAAGCGCTCGTAGTGGCCGAGGTCGAGGTCGGTTTCCGCCCCGTCGTCGGTGACGAACACTTCACCGTGCTGCATGGGGCTCATCGTGCCCGGGTCGACGTTGATGTACGGGTCGAGCTTGAGCATGGTGACTTTGAGGCCGCGCGATTCGAGGATCGCGGCGAGAGAGGCGGCGGCAATCCCTTTACCGAGGGAAGACACGACGCCGCCAGTGACGAAGACAAATTTGGTCATTGCAGATGGTGCCGAACGGCACGTGCGGGAAATTGAAATTATAGCCTAAACTGAGTCATTCTTCATCCTTCCCGCCGGAAAAATCCCATTCCGGGCGTAGAATCGGGGCAGGAAAGTGGTGAAAAATAGCTGGTTTTTTAATTTCTTTTCGACATCATTGCCTTTCCGGCAGCAGTGTGAAGCAACGAACCGACCGGCATGCCGGTCGGGGCCAGACTGGCAACTTTCTCCTGGGAGGTCACCATGCACTACCAAGACCGCGATGCCGACGGCGTCTACGTGGACACGGGCCACCACGGCCCCGGCCCCGACCTGATGGGCGCCGGCACCGTGATCGGCGACCCGGTGCGCAACCTCAAGGGCGAACACCTGGGCCAGATCCGCGAAATCATGCTCGACATGCGCAACGGTACCATCGCCTACGCCGTCATGGCGCACGGCGGCGTGTTCCACCTGGGCGCCAAGCTGTTCGCCGTGCCCTGGCAGGCACTCACGCTGGATCCGGTCCACAAGGGTTTCACGCTCAACATCGACAAGCAGCGGCTGGACGAGGCGCCCGGCTTCGACCCCGACCACTGGCCCAACATGGCCAACCCGGCGTGGGCGGCGCAGATCCACCGCTACTACGAGCACCCGTCGGACCAGCGCTCCGGCCTCAGCTAAGCGCCACTAAGCGCCACCAAGTGCCACTAAGCACCACTAAGCGCCAGCGGCGAACGCCATTTTGGCCGGCGCCGCAGCCGGCGGGCTATGGCCACGCATATACCCGCTATACCCGTCATGCGCACGGCGGCAGGTGCATCGGCACCCACGCCACCCCGCCCTCCTCCACCCGTGGCCCGGTGGGCAGGAAGCCCCAGCGCTGGTACATGGGAAACGCGTAGTCGGAGGCGTTGACGGTGAAGCCGACCGTGTTGCCCGCCACCAGCGCGGCCGTGCGCGCGGCCAGCCACAATTGGCGGCCCAGGCCGCAACCATGGAATTCGCGCGCCACGAACAGGTGGAACAGGTGGCTGCGGTCGCGGATCGCCACGGCGCCGGCCAGCACCGGGCCGATGAAGCCGAGCAGATACTGGTAGCGGGGTTGGGCCAGGTAGCCGGCGATGGCCGGCTCGGCCATGTTGGCCATGAATTGTTCGGCGCCGGCGCCGTCGGCGTCGAGCGTCATGTAAGGCATCAAATCGGCAATCAGTGCGCTGATCGCGCCGGCGTCTTCCGGTACTGCCGCTCGCAATGTTAAAGTTTTCATATTATTATTTTGCCATCTTTGTGACACCTTTGGGGAAAAATATCACGCTCGCTCAGCAAAAATCGCGGCTGATCGTCGGCAAACGCCCCAGTAAATGCGACATGTCGACCAGCCGCTTGGCCACCAGGTGGCACACCGTGCCCTCGCGCTGCCACACGCCATACACGCCCAGCAGGGCCGCGCTCAGCACCTCGCGCCGCTGCTGCTCGACCAGCGCCGGCCACACGATCACGTTCACATTGCCGGTCTCGTCCTCGATGGTGATGAACAGCACGCCCTTGGCCGTGCCGGGCCGCTGGCGCACGGTGACGATGCCGCAGCCGCGCGCCAGCTGGCCGTTGCGGTAGCCCTGCAGGGTGGACGCGGGCACAAAGCGCTGCGCCAGCAATTGCGGGCGCAGCAGCGCCAGCGGATGGCGGCCCAGGGTCAGCCCCTGGGCCCGGTAGTCGCCGAGGATGCTCTCCCCCTCCGACGGCGCGGCCAGCACCGGCGCCTCCTCGTCCGGCGTGGTGGGGCGCAGCAAGTCCTTGTCCGGCACCGCGCCCACGGCTTGCCACAGCGCCTGCCGGCGGTGGCCGGCCAACTGGCGCAGCGCGTTGCCGCCGGCCAGCACCTGCAGGTCGTGCCGGTCCAGCCCGGCGCGCCGGGCCAGGTCGGCCACCGAGGCGAACGGCGACACGGCGCGCGCGTCCTCGATGCGCTGGGACGGCTCGGCCCGCATCCCGCGCAGTAGCGACAGCCCCAGCCGCACGGCCGGCTGGCCGCGCGCGCCGGCCACCTCCTCCAGCGTCGATTCCCAGCCGCTCACGGCCACATCCACGGGACGCACCACCACGCCGTGCCGCTTGGCGTCCTGCACCAGTTGCGACGGGCCGTAAAACCCCATCGGCTGGCTGTTGAGCAAGGCGCACAGGAAGGCGGCCGGTTCGTGGCACTTGAGCCAGGAACTGGCGTAGGTCAACAGCGCGAAGCTGGCCGCGTGCGATTCGGGAAAACCGTATTCGCCAAAGCCCTGGATCTGGCTGCAGATGGCTTCGGCGAACGCCAGCTCGTAGCCGCGTTCCAGCATGCCATTGATGATGCGGTCGTGGTATTTGTCCATGCCGCCCTTGCGCTTCCAGGCCGCCATGGCGCGCCGCAGCTGGTCGGCCTCGCCGGGCGAGAAGCCGGCCGCCAGGATGGCCACCTGCATCACCTGCTCCTGGAAGATGGGCACGCCCAGCGTGCGGCCCAGCGCCGTCTCCAGGCCGGGCGGGAATTGCACCAGCGACGGGTCCATGCGCCGCTGCAGATACGGGTGGACCATGCCGCCCTGGATCGGGCCGGGCCGCACCAGCGCCACCTCGATCACCAGGTCGTAGAACTGGCGCGGGCGCAGACGCGGCAGCATGCTCATCTGCGCGCGCGATTCGATCTGGAACACGCCGATGGTGTCGGCCTCGCACATCATGTCGTAGGTGGCCGGGTCCTCGGGCGGCACGTCCTGCATGCTGAACACGGAGTCGCGCTGCTGGCCCACCAGGTCGAACGCGCGCCGCAGCGCCGACAACATGCCCAGCGCCAGCACGTCCACCTTCAGCAAGCCCAGTTCCTCCAGGTCGTCCTTGTCCCACTGGATCACGCTGCGCTCGTCCATCGTCGCGTTCTCCACCGGCACCAGGCGCGACAGCTTGCCCTGGGCGATCACGAAGCCGCCCGGATGCTGCGACAGGTGGCGCGGAAAACCCAGCAGGCTTTGGGCCAGCGTGGCCCACTGGCGCGCCAGCAGCGAGGTCGGGTCGAGGCCGCACTCGGCCAGCCGGTTCAGCAGGTCGCGCTTGCCGTCGAACCAGTGGTGCGAACGCGCCACCTTCTCCACGATGGCCAGGTCCACGCCCAGCGCCTTGCCGCTGTCGCGCAGCGCGCTCTTGGGCCGGTAGCTGATCACCACGGCCGCCAGCGCGGCGCGCGTGCGGCCGTATTTCCGGTAGATGTACTGGATCACCTCCTCGCGCCGCTGGTGCTCGAAATCGACGTCGATGTCGGGCGGCTCGGCCCGCTCGCGCGAGATGAAACGCTCGACCAGCAGGTTGCCGCGCGCCGGGTCCACCTCGGTGATGTGCAGGCAGTAGCACACGGCCGAGTTGGCGGCCGAGCCGCGTCCCTGGCACAGGATGCCGTTGGCGCGCGCGTAACGCACGATGTCGTAGACGGTGAGGAAGTACGGCTCGTAGCGCAGCGCGGCGATCAGCTCCAGCTCGTGTTCGATCTGCTGCTGGACCTTGGCCGGGATGCCGTCCACGAAACGCTGGTGGGCGCCGATATAGGTTTCCTGGCGCAGGTAGCTGGTCGGCGTGTGGCGGGGCGGCACCAGCTCGTCCGGGTATTCATAGCGCAACTGGTCGAGCGAAAAATCGCACAGGCCGGCGATGCGCACCGTCTCGGCCAGCGCCGCCGCCGGATACAGGTTGGCCAGCCGCAAGCGCGGGCGCAGACGCTGCTCGGCGTTCTGCGCCAGCGCGTAGCCGCATTCGGCCACCGGCTTGCCGATGCGCACCGCGCACAGCGTGTCGTGCAGCGGCTTGCGCGAGCGCACGTGCATGCACACATGGCCCACGGCCACCACCGGCAAGCCATGCTGGCCGGCCACCTCGGCCACACTGATGCGGTGCGCCTCGTCGAACGCGCGTTGCAGCAGGTTCAGCCCCACCCAGGCCCGGCCGGGAAACGTGGCCGCCATCCACGCCGCCTGCGTGTGCAGCCGGTCCACGTCGCCGGGCTGGTGGGCCGGGTAATGGGGCAGCAGGATCAGCAGGCAGTCGGGCAAGCCTCGCAGGTGGGCATAGTCGGGCGGCGGCGCGGCCAGGTCGTCCAGCGTCAGCAGGTACGTGCCCTTGGCGGCCCGCGTGCGGCCGATGGTGATCAGCTCGGACAGGTTGCCGTAGCCGTTGCGGTTCTGCGCCAGCGCCACCAGCGACAGCGCCACCTGGCCGTCCGCGCCGCGCAGCTGGAACGAGGCGCCGATCAGCAGCGGCAGGCCGGCCCGCTTCGCTTCCGCGTGGGCGCGCACCACGCCGGCCAGCGAGCACTCGTCCGTCAGTGCCAGTGCCGCATAGTCGAGCTGGGCCGCGCGCGCGACCAGTTCCTCCGCATGGGACGCGCCCTGCAGGAACGAGAAATTGGACAGGCAATACAGCTCGGCATAGGCCGGCAGGCCGGTGGTGGGCGTGGGTGTGGCGGTCATGGCAAGGGGATGATAATGATACTGTGTTTATATACAGTATTTTACGCTATCCGGCCGCCGTGCGCGGCGGCCGCATCGCCATCATCGGCGCGGCGCACCCGCTGGCCGGCCCTGTGCGCATGTGCTGATTTCTTGCCGTTTTCTACACGATCTTGACGGCGCGCACGGTCGCGCGCCGCCGTTTGTATGCAAAACAGCACAGTTGGCATTTATTTGTTGTAGCGCTACCAAGATTTGATGTGTGTCTGTGAATACTTTGTCTAGAATCATGCTTTTCATAGGGAGACGTCAACGTGTTCGCTACTTCAACTTTACGTAAAGCCGTCTTGCTGAGCCTGTACGGCAGTGCCGCGCTGGCCATGCTGGCACCAGAAACCCACGCCCAGACCGCCAGCGGCGACATCCAGACCGTGAACGTGGTCGGCTCGCGCCGCGCCGTCAGTTCGGCCACCGACACCACGGTGCCGGTCGACGTGATCCCCATGAACAAGGCGGCCGAATCGGGCGGCAATTTCGACCTGGCCCAGACCCTGACCAACATCTCCCCGTCGTTCAACTCG
>NZ_JBXANP010000022.1:0-64939 GCF_058801745.1 Rugamonas sp. GW822-FHT03B10
GGATTCTGGAACCTATGAAATGGCGTTACCCGACATGGTACCCGATGTCAATTTCCACTGGAAACGGCATAGAGCCCTTGAATCTCTACCCATTCGTGTATGCGAGTTCGGGAAACTGGAATGCGCCGGTGTTTTACCTGGACAATGCTGTCAGTATCCCGCTCACCATCATCCAGTGGGTCGTCCTCGCATTCGTGGCCAGCATCTTTTTACGCAAGTTGCCACAGGGAAAAGTTTTTCCTGCTGTGCTGATTCTATTTCTGATGGATGGTATCGCCACATCCGCCATCTTATCCCTCGCCGGTATTGAACTGATGTGGGCGGCAGGGCATACCTGACCGATGGCATAAAACAATTTCACGAGAATTTGGTGCAGCTGGGATTCCTTCAAAGGTAGTATCTGATACGCATCGCATCGTCATCAACTTGGAGACGATTTCCCATTCCGCCAACCGTAACGGGCCAAGCCGGCCTGCCGTTGGAAAGATAATTCAATAAAAATATTGCAAAAAATATAATTTAATCGATGGAAAATAATAGCCCAAGCATTTTAATTTCATTCCTTCCTCTAATATTGATGTCGCTACTTATGGCGATACCTGCGCACCTTTTGGCGAAGGAAAAGGGGCGTAATGTGACAAAGTGGACAATTTTGGCGTTGATTCCGATAGTAAATTTCGCCTGTATCTGGTTCTTCATTGGCGCATCGAATCTGAAGCTTGAGAAAAAGATTGACGATTTGGCTCGTCTCTTGAATTCAAAGTCTGAAAACCCGTAATTAGCCGCCCTTACGTCAGCTCGCCGGGTTCGGCCAGCAGCAGCCTCTCAATTTTGAAATTGAAATCCATTCGATAGGACGAACGATGGCATCCTTCGCGACACCTGGGGTTTATATCAATGAAATCAATGCGTTTCCTAACTCCGTAGTTCCCATTGCGACAGCGGTGCCGGCCTTTATAGGATACACGCCCAAGGCGGAGTACAAAGGACTTTCGTGCTATGACAGACCGCAGAAGATCCGTTCGTTCGAGGAATTTCAGATGCTCTTCTTGCTTGACAATCCGCCGCCACCGGCCGACCCTGCCAGGCAATATAGCCCCGAATATTATTTAGTTCCACAGAATGAAATGCCGGCCTCCGGCGATTATCTTATTATTGATGGACAGTATTACTCGATCCTGCCCGATCCAAATACGATTTATTATTTATATAACAGCGTCCGTCTGTTTTATCAGAACGGCGGCGGCGACGCCTATATCGTCGCAGTAGGTCCGATGGGTGCGGCCAGCAAGAAGCCCATGACCGACCCCAGCGCAACTGTGGTTAATCCGAATGTCAAGCTGGCCGACCTGCAGCGCGGCCTGACCGCGCTCAAAGTCGAGCAGGAGCCGACCATGTATATCTGCCCGGAAGCGACTTTGCTGTCGGTCGCCGACAATCGCACTTTGATGCAAGGTATGTTATTGCAGGCGGAAGAATTGCAAACCGTGGTTTGCCTGTTCGACATCATCGGCGGTGCCAATCCCGACCCCACCCTGTACGTCAAGGATATCCAGACCTTCCGCGATAGCACCGGAAACAGCGGCCTGAAGTACGGCGTCAGTTACTACCCCTTCATCGGCACCTCTATCATGCAGCCTGCCGACATCGACTTTACCAATCTGTTTGGGGGCGACACCAAACAACTGGGTTCACTGCTGAACCCGCCATCGGCGTCCAATCCCGATGCGGCCACGATCCTGAGCGCGATTCAGACGCCGCCGGCCAAGCCCTTGTCGAACAGCCAGCTCCAGGCGGCCTTGCTGAATGCCAGCCCGACTTATGCCCAGATCGTGCAGCATGTGCTGAGTACGGTCAATGTCCTGCCACCCAGCGGCGGTATCGCCGGCGTCTATGTCGTCAACGACCAGTTGAATGGTGTGTGGAACGCTCCAGCGAATGTCGGCATCGTTGGCGCCAGCAGTCTGCCCATCCGATTATCTGATGCGCAGCAGGGTAACCTGAACATTGACGCGGTGTCGGGTAAGTCGGTCAATGCGATCCGTTTCTTTAATGGGCAAGGGATATTGATCTGGGGCGCGCGTACACTCGACGGCAACAGCCAGGACTGGCGCTATGTGTCGGTGCGCCGCACCGTGACCTTCCTCGAGCAGTCGATCAAACTGGCGGCGCGCGCGTATGTGTTTGAGCCGAACACGGCCAACACATGGTCCGCTGTGAAGAGCATGATCTGCAGCTTCTTGACGGACGTTTGGAAGCAGGGCGGCCTGCAGGGCGCCTCGCCGGCGGACGCGTTCCAGGTCAGCGTCGGGCTCGGCACCACCATGACGGCTGACGATTTGCTCGACGGGTACATGAGGGTTACAGTGCAGGTGGCTGTCGTCAGGCCGGCTGAATTCATAGAGATTTCTTTCGAGCAGGAACAAGCCAAATCCGGCTAAGTTCAAGGCGGAATTGGCGCGGTGGTGCCTGCATTCGGCCAATACCCTCTACTTCTCTCTGAACCGTACATGGGAAAATGATCATGAAAAAACATTTCACGTTATTGGTGGCTGGGACGATGTTGATCAATGGTGGTGCGTCTGCCGCCGGCTGCATTAAAGGTGCCGCAGCTGGTGCCGTTGTAGGCCACGTTGCTGGCCACCATGCTGTTGCAGGGGCAGTAGCTGGTTGCTTAGTTGGACGCCATTTAGCCAAGGAGAAGGCAAAACAGGAGAAAGAAGCAGCGCAGGCAAAGAAAGCGCAACAGACTCCTCAATCGGCTCCTGCGAAATAGGAAAAATGCATGGTCGCGCCGATAGGGCTATTCCGCAGGCGCAAGCCGACTGTCGCCTCACACAGCAATCGAACCGCTCATTCGCCCACGGTTGCGTGACGACTAAGGCATCGGGTCAGCGCAGCGGGGGCAGCTCCGGTAATGTGCCAATTTGCAGATTGCTGAAACTGAACCGAGGATCCGGAACTAACCCGGTACCCCTGACACCGAGACTCCTTGCTCCATGATAGCAACCGGAAGGCGGCACCTTTTTCGCAACCGAAAGAATGTGGCGCCCCTGTTTTCTTCCGCAGCGTAGTATCTGAAACGCATGACACCGTCATCAGCTTGGACACGATTTCCCATTTCCCCAACCGTATGGAGATTCATCGATGGGCTACGACCGGAATTACACGCGAGAAGAAATTCACCAGATCTTGTGCCTCAGTGAGCGTCGCCAGCGTCCTACCGGCATTTACCACGGACATCCAATTAGCCGGCACACCGAACAGCGCGATGATCCATTTGACCGGCGCAACATCAAGCAGGACTCCACCTTCGCTGGCCGCAAAGACCAGATCCTGGCCATCCAGGAAGCATTGCACCATCCCGACGGCCAGGCCGAACTGGCCAAGCTGAACAATCATGGCGTGGACAGTTGCAAGATCAATATTCAACTGACTGCCCAGCAAGGAAAAATCAAGGCCAATGTCGTGCGTAGCCCTGTGGTCAGGATCGGACATAACAACGTGATAGCGCAGGGGCCACAGCAATACCTGCAAATGGTGGCGGTCACCTCTGTCTTTGTATTGATCGACAAGGTGCTGCCTGCGCCGTCCTGGGCGCCGCTGCATATTCAGACCGCTTTCCCTGGCGTCTGAAGCTGCCTATCGTTCGCCATCACTACTGTTCCGCGCTTTCCGTGGCCGGGGAGCGCGGCGGATGCTTTCCATTCAGTGCCTGCGCCTAGGGGGGGGCAAAATCATGAAAGCCCAATATTACGCGGCGACTAGTCTCGACGGATTTATCGCCACTTTGGATGACTCCCTGGACTGGTTGTTTTCCTTGGGGAGTCTCGAGGATGCGGGATTCTCAAGCTTTATCAGTGAAGTCGGCGCTCTGGCGATGGGCTCAGCGACCTACGAATGGATGTTACGACACGCTGATAAGGTGCAAGCCGAAACTGGCTCGTCGTGGCCGTACACTCAGCCAACATGGGTATTCTCGTCGCGACTGTTGCCAACAGTGCAGGGGGCAGTTATCCAGTTCGCGAGTGGAAACGTGCAGGATATCTTTCCTGAGATGCGGCAGACCGCAGCAAATAAAAACTTATGGATCGTCGGCGGAGGTCAACTCGCAGCGCAATTTTATGATGCCGGGTTGCTGGATGAGCTCATTGTTCAGATAGGTTCCGTCACGTTGGGGGAGGGAAAGCCCCTTTTGCCGCGCCAGTTGCTGAGCCCACAATTGCGTTTGCAAGCGGCCCGGTTTATTGGACCCGGCATGGCCGAGTTACGGTATGAAGTGTGTCGCGAGCGTTCTGTTCGCTAACCTGGCAGCGGCTAATTGCGCGACGTCGTGCTCAAAGCAATGGACGCGGATCAACGGTTAGTCAATTGGTCCGTGTCGTCAAGGTAGGCTGCGCTGCCTCGCCCAAAGGACGGGGGGCTACACGTCCGTCGGCATTCGATTATCATTGTTGGCGATTTCAAATTTCTGATTTTCCGCCACCCAGGGCGCGGCCCTTCCGCGCCAATAATCACAGGACAATACGATGCCCCAGCTCAAACTGACTTATTTCGATTTCCACGGCGGCCGCGGCGAGCCGGCGCGTCTGGCGCTGCACATCGGCGGCATTCCATTCGAAGACCACCGCTTCGCCTTCCCCGAATTCGCCGAGTTGCGCAAGGCGACGCCGTTCGGCCAGGTGCCCACGCTGCACGTGGATGGCACGCTGGTGACGCAATGCGACGCCATCCTGCGCTACGCCGGCAAGCTGGCCGGCCTGTATCCGACCGACCCATACCAGGCCTTGCTGTGCGACGAGGTGGCCTATGTGGTGGAAGACGCCAACGTCAAACTGAGCCCGACCTTCCGCATGACGGGTGAGGAGCAGAAGGCGGCGCGCCTGGCGCTGGTCAACGGCCCCATGCCCGTCTACCTGCGCTGGCTGGAAGCGCAATTGCTGGCGCACGGCGGCGAGTACTTCGCCGACAACCGCCTCACCGTGGCCGACCTGAAGGTGTTCGTCGATATTCGCAACCTCAATTCGGGTCGACTCGATCACGTGCCGGCGGACCTGGTGCAAAGCGTGGCCCCTGCGCTGAACGCTCACATGCAGCGCATCGCCAACACGCCGGCCATCCAGGCGTACTACGCGAAGTTCGACGCCAAATAAGGCGACAGCAGCGTCGCCAGTCCCCAGGCGATGAAGACGACACCGGTGGCGCGACTGATCCAGTGGCCCGGCGGTGTCAGTTTTTCCACCAGCACGTAGACGGCCAGTCCGGCGATCCAGGCCAGGTTCATCACGCCGCCCACGAACAGCAGCAGCATCAGCGCCCAGCAACAGCCGACGCAGTAGGCGCCGTGCCGCACGCCCATGCGGAACGCGCCCGCGCCGCCGCCGCGCCAGTGGGCCAGCACAAAATCGAGCGGCGACTGGCAGTGGGCGAGACAGGCCGATTTGACGGGCGTCCATTGATAGACGCCGGCAGCGATGAGCGTGGCGCCGGCCAGCACGATGCTTGTGCTTTCCATCATGGGCGACAGCAAGGCGGCCCGCTCCAGCACATACTGCAACGCGACGGCCGCCACGCTGAACGCGCTCCACATGGCCACGTAGCCCAATCCGAACAGCGACACCAGCCACGCCGGACCGGCTGCGCGCGCGGCGCCGCCTTGCTTGCGCGCGATGGTCGCATAGAGCAGCAGCATCGGCAGCGCGCTGGGCAGCATCATGGCCACCATCATCACGATCCACATGACCAGCATGACCAGCGCGTGCGCCAGCGTCCACGGGCCGGAACTCATGGGCATGAGCATGCCGTCCATGTCCTCCATCGTGCCCGCGCCCGCGAGCAGATACGCCCACGCGAGCGCGCTCACGAGCGCGACGGCCAGCACCGGCAGCGCCCGTTCGTGGTGCAGCACGCGCGCCAGGATCGCCGCGCCCATGGCTGGCGCTACCTCAGCCCAGCACGCCCGCCGGGCTCTGGATCACATGGGCCAGCGTGCTGTGGCTGCCTTTGGTGACGAAAGGCACGGCGCCCATGCTGTCGATGTTGGCCGAGGCGATCTGTCCTTCGCGGTGCTCGAAGCCGTCGGGCAGCACCACGGCGCCACGGAACGGCGCGCCCGTCACCGGGTTTTTGATCGGCTCCACGTCCGTCGTCAGCACGCCGGGGATGACCACGCGCGCCTGGCGTTCGCGCAGGTCGAATTCGAAGCGGAACGGGGCGAACACGGGGGCGTGCATCCTGGTCACGATCAGGCTGAAGATGTGGAACAGTGTGCCTTCCTGCGAGTTCTGGCCCGACAGGATGGCGAACAGGGCTTCGCGCTGTTCGGCCGTGGCGCGTTCGTCGATGATCGGCTGGGCCTCGCCGTTGCCTTCATGGAGCGCGCCGGGGAAGTGCACCGTCACGCAGAACGACAGGCCGTCGAGCCGTGTCTGTTCAAAATAGCCGGAAGTGATATGCATGGCGACCAGGCCCTTGCAATATCCTTCAGTGGGTCTTGCGTTAAAGTCGCATGGGCATCCATACGCGCAGTTGCAGTTCTTTACCCAGTCGCCCTCCAGGCGCCAGTCTGCGGTTGCCATGATCGCCTCCCCGAATGTCGTGCACGCGATAGCGCTGCATCCTTCACTCTAGGCCGCGGCGCCGCAAAGACAAGCGGATTCTGGGGCGGGCCCGCTCACGCCACCACGTTGCGCGGCGCGCCCGCCGCCCATGCTTCGATGTTGTCGATCAGTTGATCGGCCAGCACCTGCATGGCCTGGCCGCTGGCCCAGGCCGTGTGCGGGGTGAGGATGAAGTTGGGCAGGCGTAGCTGCAGCAGCACGTTGTCGTCCGGCGGCGGCTCCTGCGTCAGCACGTCGAAGCCGGCGCCGGCGATCACGTGGTTGTGCAGCGCGTCGGCCAACGCCTGCTCGTGCACCAGGCCGCCGCGCGCGGTGTTGATCAGCAGCGCGCTGCGCTTCATGCGGGCCAGTTCCGGCGCGCCTATCATGTGGCGCGTCTGCTCGGTCAGCGGCAGGTGCAGGCTGATCACGTCCGACGTTTCCAGCAGCTCGTCCCAGCCAACCTGGCGCACGGCGGGATCGTCCACGGGCGAGCGCGTGTGCACGCACACCTCCATGCCGAACGCGCGCGCCAGCGCGGCCACCGATTTGCCCAGCGCGCCATAACCGACCAGCCCGAGGCGGCTGCCGGCCAGGTCGGCGATCGGATGATCGAGCAGGCAGAAGCGGCCTGCCTGCTGCCAGCGGCCCGCCTCCACGTCGGCGCGGTAGGCGATCAGGTTGCGGCGCAGCGCCAGGATCAGCGCGAACGTGTGTTCGGGCAGCGTGTGCACGGCGTAGTTGCGGATGTTGGAGACGACGATGCCCCGTTCGCGGCAGGCCGTCAGGTCCAGGATGTCGGTGCCGGTGGCCGCCACGGCGATCAGCTTCAGGTCCGGCAGGCGGGCCAGGTCGGCCGCCCGCAGCGGCACCTTATTGGTGATGGCGATGGTGGCGTCGCGCAGCCGTTCCACCACGTCGGCGTGCGACGTGGCCGGATACTGGTTCCAGTGGTGGGGGAACGCCGGCAGGCGCACGCTGGCGATCAGGCTTTCGCGGTCGAGGAAGACGATGCGGTGCGGGGCACTGTTCATAGTGCGGACTCCAGGGTGGGGGTGGCGGGGCGCAAGGTTTTGGGCAGGCGCATGCCGGGATGTTGGGCGAACAGTTCGGCCACCCATTCGACGAACACGCGCACCTTGGCCGACAGGTGGCGGTTCTGCGGGTAGACCACGTGGATGGGGATAGGCGCCGAGGTCCAGTCGGGCAGCAGCAGTTCCAGCTTGCCCTCGGCGATCAGCGGTTCCAGCACGAAGCGCACGGTCTGGATGATGCCCAGCCCGGCCAGCCCCGCGCTCAGGTAGGCGTTGGCGTCGTTGACGGCGATCGAGCCGGGCAGCATGGTTTGCACCAGCTCGTCGCCGCGCGCGAAGTCCCATTCGAAGATCTTGCCGGTGCGTGAGGAGAAGTAGTTGACGCAAAGGTGGCGCGTCAGCTCGTTCGGGTGTTGCGGCCGCCCGTAGCGCTCGAGATAGGATGGCGCCGCGCAGGTGAGAAAGTGCAGGAAGCCGACCCGCCGCGCGATCAGGTTGGAGTCGGTCAGCGCGCCGCCGCGCACGCAGCAGTCCACGCCTTCCTCGATCAGGTCCACGGTGCGGTCGCTGCTGCCCAGTTCCAGCTGGATGTCGGGATAGCGCGCGAAGAAGTCGGGCAGGGCGGGCACCAGCACTTCGCTGGCCAGGCCGGTGGGCGCGTCCACGCGCAGCCGGCCGCTGGGGCTCAGGCGCGTGCGCGACAGCGATTCCTCCGCTTCGCGCACGTCCGACAGGATGCGCAGACAACGTTCATAATAGGCCGCGCCGTCGGCCGTCACCGTCACCTGGCGCGTGGTCCGGTGCAGCAGCTTGACCTTCAGGGCCGCTTCCAGCGACTGGATCAGGGTCGAGACGGTGGCCTTGGGCAGTTGCATGTTGTCGGCCGCGCGCGTGAAGCCGCCGGCGTCCACCACCTGCACAAACACTTCCATCGCTTGTAGTTTATTCATCTTCTCATCTCATTGTTCGGATTAATGAACAATCAATTCGACTTTGCGGTATTTATCTAATTGTAGTTGAAGTTTAAGATTGCCGTACTGCAGCATGAAAACCAGCCCGGGCGGGCCGGACGCGGGCAGTTAGGGAGGGAACACATCATGGCATATCGGACTGAAATCATGGCAACGATAGGAATCGCGCTCAGCGCGGCCGCGCTGGCGGCCATCGTCTCCACCGATACGTACGCGCTGGCGGCCCAGACCGAGGCGAGCGGCGTCCATGCCCTGACCGAACAATGGCAGGCCAGCGACGACCAGTTGGCCTGCGCCGACGACGCGCTGCGGATGGTCCACCAATGAACGCGGTGCTGTCCGACCAGCTCAAGAGCCGCAACCTGGACGTGCGCGGCGTGGACGGCATGCTGCCCGCGCGCCTGTACAGCTACGGCCCCGCCGGCACCAAGCGCGACGCGCTGATCGTGTTCTTCCACGGCGGCGGTTTCGTGACGGGCGGGCTGGAGGACAGCGACATGTTCCTGCGGCACCTGGTGAACGACAATCCCGAGCAGCTGGTGCTGGCGGCCAGTTACACGCTGGCGCCGGTGCGCCCGTTCCCGGCCGCCGTGGAGGACGCGCACGCCATCCTGAACTGGGCGCGCAAGAACAAGACCAAGCTGGGTTGGACCGGCAAGCAGCTGATCGTGGGCGGCATCGAGGCGGGCGCCAACCTGGCCGCCGTGAGCGCGCTGATGGCGCGCGACCGGGGCGGCCCGCCGCTGGCCGGCCAGTTGCTGATCATGCCCATGCTGGACCCCGGCCTGAGCACCGGCTCGATGCGCTGCAACAGCGCGGCGGCCGACATGGTGGACGTGGCCGACGCCTGCGCGGCCGGCTACCGCGGCTATCTGCCCAACGCGGCCGACCGCACGCACCCGTACGCGTCGCCGCTGCAATCGAGTCGTTTGAAGAATTTGCCGCCGGCACTGATCCTGTCGGCCGAGGACGATCCGCTGCGTGACGAAGCGGAATTGTATGGCGCCAAGCTGATCGCCTGTGGCGTGAAGACCACCGTCAGCCGGCTGCCGCCGGCGCCCCTGCACGAATCGGGGGCGCGTAACGAATGCGCGTGCAAAGTCCACGCGCTGGGAGAAATCGCCAGCTTCATCGCTGGCCTGGACCGGACCGAGACGCCGCCAGCCGCATAAGGGATTCCCCACCATCTTAGCAAGACTAGCTTGACGCTCCGCGCTGGCCCGCCACCGGAGCGGTAGTACCGTGTTTTCTCGAATTTTGTCCGAGTCGCCCGGTTCCGCCATATCTATTAAAGATTTTCATAGAAAAAGGAAATAACATGAAAAACGCGAAACAATTGACCGCTGTAGCCCGGCCCCTGGTCGCCGCTATGGCACTGGCGGGGCTGGCCGCGATCGGTCTGACAGGGTGCGATGAAGCAACCGGCAAGCCGGCCGAGGCGCCGGCTGCCGGCGGCCCGCCCATTTCCGCCGCCGTGGTGGTGCAGAAAGCCGTCACGGAGACCCAGGAGTTTTCGGGTCGGCTGGAGGCGGTGGAGCGGGTCGAGATCCGCTCGCGCGTGAGCGGCTTCATCACCGACGTCAATTTCAAGCCGGGCAGCGAAGTCAAAAAGGGCGACGTGCTGTTCGTGATCGACCCGCGTCCGTACCAGGCCGAGAAGGACCGCGCCGAGGCGGCCGCCAGTTCGGCCCGCGCCAAGGCCGACCTGGCCAAGCTGGAACTGGTGCGCGCCGAGAAGCTGCTGGCCGATAAGGCCATCGCCCAGCGCGAGTACGACGAGAAGGCTTCCGGCTTCAAGGAACTGGACGCCAACGCGCGCGCCGCGCAAGCCCAGTACGAGGCGGCCAAGCTCAATCTGAGCTACACCCAGGTGCACGCGCCCATCAACGGCCGCGTGAGCAAGGCGGAAATCACGCTCGGTAATCTGGTGGACGCCTCCGCCGTGCTGACCTCCGTGGTCTCGACCGACCGCATCTACGCCAGCTTCGACGGCGACGAGGACACCTTCCTGCGCGTGGGCGCCATGTCGCACAAGGGCCAGACGGTGACGGTGAAAGTCGGCCTGGCCAACGAGAGCGGCTTCCCGCACGAGGGCAAGCTGGAATTCGTCGACAACCAGCTCGATCCGCAAACGGGCAGCGTGCGTATGCGCGCCACCTTCGCCAACGCCGACCGCACGCTGGTGCCGGGCCTGTTCGCCCGCGTCCAGCTGGACGGTGGCGCCGGCGGCAACGGCGGCCCGTCGCAGGCCATCCTGATCAACGAGCGCGCTGTGGGCACGGACCAGAACCGCAAGTTCGTGTTCGTGGTGGGCGCCGACAGCAAGGCCGAATACCGTCCCGTCAAGCTGGGCCAGGCCGTGGACGGCATGCGCGTGGTGCGCGAAGGGCTGAAGCCGGGCGAGAAGATCATCGTCAACGGGCTGCAGCGCGTGCATCCGGGCGCGCCCGTCACGGCCCAGGTGGTGGCGATGGACTTCGACCCGCTGGCCGCCAACGTGGCCAAGACGGAAGCGAAAAAAGCAGACAAGGTAGCCGCCGTCAGCACCGGCGACGCTGCCACCAAGAAGGAATAAGAGACCATGAACATATCGCGTTTTTTCGTCGACAAGCCCATCTTCGCCGGTGTGCTGTCGATCATCATCTTCGTCGCGGGTGTGATCGCCATCTTCAAGCTGCCGATCTCGGAATACCCGGACGTGGTGCCGCCTTCGGTGGTGGTGCGGGCCCAGTACCCGGGCGCCAACCCGAAGATCATCGCTGAGACGGTGGCCGCGCCGCTGGAGGAGCAGATCAACGGCGTCGAGAACATGCTCTACATGTCGTCGCAGAACACCTCTGACGGCGCGCTGGCGCTGACCGTCACGTTCAAGATCGGCACCAACGTGGAGCAGGCCGAGACGGCCGTGCAGAACCGCGTGCAGCGCGCCTTGCCGCGCCTGCCCGAGGAGGTGCGCCAGATCGGCGTGACGACCGTCAAGTCGTCGCCCAACCTGACCATGGTGGTCCACCTGCAGTCGCCCAACGGCCGCTACGACGACCTGTACCTGCGCAACTACGCGGTGCTGAACATCAAGGACCAGCTGGCGCGCCTGCCCGGCATGGGCGAGGTGTCGCTGTTCGGTTCGGGCGACTACGCCATGCGCATCTGGCTCGACCCGCAGAAAGTGGCCGCGCGCGGCCTGACGGCGGGCGACGTGGTGGCCGCCATCCGCGAACAGAACGTGCAGGTGGCCGCCGGTGTGATCGGCGCCGGCCCCACCAAGAACGCGGACTTCCAGCTGACCGTCAATACCCAGGGCCGGCTGCAAAGCGAGGAGGAATTCGGCAACATCATCATCAAGACCAATGCCGACGGCGCCGTCACCCAGTTGAAGGACGTGGCCCGCATGGAGCTCGGCTCCAATTCCTACGCGCTGCGCTCGCTGCTGAACAATAATTCGGCGGTGGCCATCCCCATTTTCGAGGCACCGAACGCGAACGCGCTGCAGCTGTCGCACGACGTGCGCGAAACCATGGCCCGTCTGTCGAAAGATTTCCCGGAAGGCGTCACGTACAGCGTTGTATATGACCCGACCCAATTCGTGCGCGAATCGATCCGTGCCGTCATCCACACCCTGGTCGAAGCCGTGATCCTGGTGGCGCTGGTGGTGATCGTGTTCCTGCAAACCTGGCGCGCCTCGGTGATCCCGCTGCTGGCCGTGCCCGTGTCCATCATCGGCACCTTCGCCGTGATGCTGGCCTTCGGCTTCTCGATCAATACGCTGTCGCTGTTCGGGCTGGTGCTGGCCATCGGTATCGTGGTCGATGACGCCATCGTGGTGGTGGAGAACGTGGAGCGCAACATTGCCAACGGCCTGTCGCCGCACGACGCCACCATCCAGGCCATGAAGGAGGTCAGTGGCCCCATCATCGCCATCGCGCTGGTGCTGTGCGCCGTGTTCGTGCCGATCGCCTTCGTGTCCGGCCTGTCGGGCCAGTTCTACAAGCAGTTCGCGCTGACCATCGCCATCTCGACCGTGATCTCGGCATTCAGCTCGCTGACGCTGGCGCCGGCCCTGGCCGCCTCGTTGCTGAAACCGCACGACGCGCCCAAGGACAAGCTGACCCGTGTGATGGACGCCGTGTTCGGCCGCTTCTTCGCCTGGTTCAACGGCTTCTTCCACCGCACTTCGGATAGCTACCAGACCGGCGTGACGGCCATCCTCAAGCGCAAAGGCGGTTCGTTGATCGTGTACGCCGTGCTGGCCGTGGCCGCCGGCTTCATGTTCAAGCTGGTGCCGCCGGGCTTCGTGCCGGCCCAGGACAAGCAGTACCTGATCGGCTTCGCGCAACTGCCGGACGCCGCCTCGCTCGACCGCACCGACGCCGTGATCCGCAAGATGTCGGACATCGCCAAGGACGTGCCGGGCGTGGAAGCATCGGTCGCTTTCCCTGGCCTGTCGATCAACGGCTTCACCAACGCGCCGAACGCCGGCATCGTGTTCACGCCGTTGAAACCGTTCGAGGAGCGCACCAAGCCAAGCGAATCGGCGCAAGCCATCGCCGCCGAGATCAACAAGCGCATGGGCGCGATCGAAGGCGCGTTCGTGATGGTGCTGCCGCCGCCGCCCGTCAACGGCCTGGGCACCACGGGTGGCTTCAAGCTGATGCTGGAAGACCGCGACAACCTCGGTTACGATGAGCTGAACAAGGCCGTGCAGGCGGTGCAGATGAAGGCCTGGCAGAATCCCAAGCTGGCCGGCGTGTTCTCGAGCTACCAGATCAACGTGCCGCAACTGTTCGCGGACGTGGACCGGGTCAAGGCCAAGCAGATGGGCGTGCCGCTGCAGACCATCTACCAGACCTTGCAGATCAACCTCGGCTCGCTGTACGTGAACGACTTCAACCAGTTCGGCCGTACCTACCAGGTGCGGGTGCAGGCGGACGCCAAGTTCCGTTCGCACGCGGAGGACATCGCCCAGCTCAAGGTCCGCAACGACAAGGGCGAGATGATCCCGCTGTCGTCGCTGATGCGCGTCAAGGACAGCTATGGCCCGGACCGCGTGCAGCGCTACAACGGCTACGTGTCGGCCGAGATCAACGGCGGTCCCGCGCCTGGCGTGTCGTCCGGCGAAGCGCAGGCCGAGATGACGAAGATCGTCAACGAAGTGCTGCCGAAAGGGATTCACTACGAGTGGACCGAGCTGGTGTACCAGGACATCCTGTCCGGTAACACGATGATCTATGTGTTCCCGCTGTGCGTGCTGCTGGTGTTCCTGGTGCTGGCCGCCCAGTACGAAAGCTGGACCCTGCCGCTGGCCGTGATCCTGATCGTGCCCATGTCCATCCTGTGCGCGCTGCTGGGGGTGAAGCTGACCCACGGCGACAACAACGTGTTCACCCAGATCGCGCTGTTCGTGCTGGTGGGACTGGCGTCGAAGAACGCGATCCTGATCGTGGAATTCGCCCGCGAGCTCGAACACCATGGCCGCACCATCGTGCAGGCCGCGCTGGAAGCATGCCGTCTGCGTCTGCGTCCGATTTTGATGACGTCGATCGCCTTCATCATGGGTGTGGTGCCGCTGGTGTTCTCGCACGGCGCCGGCGCCGAGATGCGGCACGCGATGGGCGTGGCGGTGTTCGCCGGCATGCTGGGCGTGACCTTCTTCGGCCTGTTCCTGACGCCCGTGTTCTACGTCCTGCTGCGCATGCTGGCCGTGCGCCTGGAGAAAAAACCCGCCACGGCCGCAGTCGCCGTCGCGAATATGGAAGGAAGCCATTGATATGAAACCGAATCTGATCGCCAGGGGCGTGGCCCCGCTGGTGGCGGCGCTGTTGCTGACCGCCTGCGCCGCGCCCGAGTTCAAGCAGCCGCACATGGACGTGCCGGCTGCGTTCAAGGAAAGCCAAACCCCGGCTGCGACTGAAGTACGCACGGCGGCCGACGGCAGCACCTGGAAGCTGGGCCAGCCGGCCGAGCGCCAGCCGCGCGGCGAATGGTGGCTGGCCTTCCACGACCCGGCCCTGAATGAGCTGATCGCGGAAGCGACCAAGGCCAACGCCAACCTGGAAGTGGCGGCGGCCCGCGTCAAGCAGGCGCGCGCCATCGCCGGCATCGCCGAGGCGGACCGCATCCCGCAAGTGGGCGTGAACGTGGGCGCCCAGCGCAACCGGGCCTCGGCCCTGTCGCTGGGCCTGCCGACCGGCACCCCGGTGGCGCCGGGCACGGCCTACTCGGCCAACCTGACGGCCAGCTACGAGGTGGACCTGTTCGGCCGCGTGTCGGCCAACGTGAGCGCGGCCCGCAACGACGCCGCCTCCGTGGAAGCCATGTACCGCTCGGTGCTGCTGGCCGTGCAGGCCGACGTGGCGCAGACCTACTTCCGGCTGCGCGCCACGGACGCCGAGCTGGAGACGCTGAACCGCACCGTCAGCCTGCGCGAGGAGAGCGTGAAGGTCAACCAGCGCCGCTTCGACCTGGGCGACATCGGCGAATTCGACCTGTCGCGCGCCAAGACGGAACTGTCGACGGCCCGTGCCGAGGCCATCGGCCTGCAGCGCCAGCGGGTGACGACCGAGCATGCGCTGGCCGTCCTGCTGGGCAAACCGGCGGCCAGTTTCACGGCCGCCGCCAGCCCGCTGCTCGATTCGACGCTGCTGCCGGTGATCCCGGCCGGCCTGCCATCGACGCTGCTGGAGCGCCGGCCCGACATCGCCGCCGCCCAGCGCAACATGGAGGCAGCCAACGCCCGCATCGGCGTGGCCCGTTCCGCCATGTTCCCGGCGCTGACCATCAGCGCCAATGGCGGCGGCGCGGCCGGCACCTTCGCCGACGTGTTTAAGTGGAGCAGCCGTTCGTGGATGCTGGGCGCGCTGATGTCGATGCCGTTGATCGACGGTGGCCGCAACAGCGCCAACATCACGCGCAGCGAGGCGGCCTTGCAGGAATCGGTGGGCAGCTACCGCCAGAGCGTGCTGACCGCGTTCGCCGAGGTGGAGGACAACCTGGCCGGGCTGCGCATCCTGTCGGGGCAGACGGCGCAGATCGACGACGCCGTGGTATCGGCGCGGCGCTCGGCCGATCTGGCGCAGAAGCTGTACACGGCCGGCCGTTCCAGCTACCTGGACCTGCTGGACGCGCAGCGCAACCTGGCCACGGTCGAACGTAACGCCGTGCAATTGCGTGGCAATCAGGCCGTGACGACGGTGGCGCTGATCCGCTCGCTGGGCGGCGGCTGGGACGGCGCCGAGCCGGCCGTGGCCATGCAGGCATCCAACTAAGCCCTAAAATAAAACCGGGGTCAGGTCATGCGATTGCGCAACTTGCGCGATCGCATGACCTGACCCCGGTTTTGCTTTTGATTACTTACTTGGAGGCGGCTGGCGTGGATGCGGCTGGTGCTTCGGTCTTCGAGGCTGCCTTGTGGGCTTTGGCCTTCTTGGCTTTCTTGTGGGTCTTCACCGGGGCGGCTTTTTCTTCCGTCTTGGCGCTGGCGCTGGCGGCAGGCGTGGCGGGCGTCGCAGGCTTGGCTTCCGATTTCACGGCGGCAGGCGTGCTGGCCGTGGTGGCGCTGGCGGCGGGAGCTTGTGCGAATGCGGCGGTGGCGAACAGGCCGGCGATCAGGGTAGCGATAATCTTGGTCATGATGTCATCCTTCAGGTGGTTTATACAGCCGGGACAATTCCCGTGTCAGTGAGCAAGAAACGGCGTGCCCCCTGATGCAGTTGACGGCTTTTACATTCGCTTACAAGCACGTGCGATTGCTTACAAATCGCGCGCCGTGTGCGCTGGCGTACCATCGGCGGGCGACGGGCGCGCTATCCTGTCACGCATGGCTGATTCCTTGCATACCTACAAGTCGAAACGCGACTTCTCGCGGACGCCGGAACCGGCGCAGGGCGGGGAGGGCGGCGACGCGTTGTCGTTCGTGGTGCAGAAGCACTGGGCCAGCCATCTGCACTACGATTTCCGGCTGGAGCTCGACGGCGTGCTGAAGAGCTGGGCCGTCCCCAAGGGGCCCTGCTACGATCCGCACGTCAAGCGCATGGCGATCGAGGTGGAGGACCATCCGCTGGCCTACGGCGGCTTCGAGGGCACCATACCGGAGGGCGAATACGGCGCGGGCGAGGTGATCGTCTGGGACCGGGGCAGCTGGACGCCGCTCGGCGATCCCCATGCGGGCTACGCGAAGGGGCACCTGAGCTTCGCGCTGCACGGGCATAAACTGCGCGGCAAATGGGCGCTGGTGCGGATGCGGCGCGGCGAGCAGCGCCAGACCGCGTGGCTGCTGATCAAGGAACACGATGACTACGCGCGGTCCGAGGACGATTGCGACGTGGTGGCGCAACTGCCCGACAGCGTGCTCGCATCGCCGGCTGGCCACAAGCGCCGAAAGGGCGGGCGATCGGCGACGTCTTCGGCCGCCCATGCCGCCGCCGCGCTGCCGGACGGGCTGCCCGATGGCGCCCGCAAGGCGGCCTTGCCCGATAAGCTGGCGCCGCAACTGGCCACGCTGGTGGAGCAGCCGCCCGCCACGGCCGGCGACTGGCTCTTCGAGACGAAGTTCGACGGCTATCGGCTGCTGGCCAGGGTGGAGGGGGACGCGGTACGCCTCGTCACGCGCAGCGGCGCGGACTGGACGGCCAAACTCGGCCCGCTGCGCGCGGCCTTGCGCGACATGCACTTGCCGTCCGGCTGGTATGACGGTGAGATCGTCGTGCGCGATGCGCAAGGCCGGCCCGATTTCGGCCTGCTGCAGCAGGCGTTCGACGGCAAGCACACGGCCGACATCATCTACTACCTGTTCGATTTGCCGTTCTGCGGCGGGTATGACCTGCGGCACGCGTCGCTGGAGCGCCGGCGCGCGTTACTCGAAGCCGTGCTGGAGGCGGGCGGGCCATCGTCGCAAGTGCGGTTCAGCCCCGCGCTGGATGGGGCGCCCGGGCAGGTGGTGGACGCGGCCTGCCGGCTGGGCTTGGAGGGCATCGTCGGCAAGCGGCGTGACGCGCCTTATGTCTCGCGCCGCACGCGCGACTGGATCAAGCTCAAATGCGGCCAGCGCCAGGAGTTCGTGGTGGGCGGCTATACCGATCCGCAGGGCTCGCGCAGCGGCTTCGGCTCATTGCTGCTGGGCGTGTACGACGAGCAGGGCAAGCTGCACTATGCGGGCAACGTGGGCACGGGTTTCGATGCGGCCGAGCTGAAGAACCTGTCCGCACGCATGCGCAAGCTGGTCTCGGACGATAGTCCGTTCGTGTCGGCCGGGCGCATCGAGGGCAGGCCCCACTGGCTGCGTCCGGAACTGGTGGCCGAGGTGAGCTTCGGCGAGTGGACGCGCGACGGTTCGCTGCGGCATGCCGTGTTCCACGGCCTGCGCGCGGACAAGCCGGCGCGCGCCATCCGTCGCGAGGATGTGCGGCGGCTGGCGCCCGGCCGTGGCAGTGCCGGCGCCAGCACCAGCGCCAGCACCAGCACCAGCACCAGCGCCGCTGCGCGCATGGCCGCGCCCGATCCGCCCGCCGTCGCCAGCAAGCTGCCGGGGCGGCTGCACGTGACCCATCCCGAGCGCGTGGTCGACCGGCTGAGCGGCGTCACCAAGCTGGCGCTGGTGCGCTACTACGCCCAGGTGGGGGCGCTGATGCAGCCGCACCTGCGCGAGCGGCCGGTGGCGCTGCTGCGGGCACCCGATGGCGTGGGCGGCGAGGTGTTCTTCCAGAAGCACGCCGGCGGCCGCCTGCCCGGCGTGCATGAGCTGGACCGGGCGCTGGACCCGGACCATCCGCCCATGCTCACCATCGCCGGCACGGCCGGCCTGCTGTCGGTGGCGCAGTGGAACGTGGTGGAGATCCATACCCAGAACGCGCTGGCCCGGGCCTACGAGCGGCCCAACCGGCTGGTGTTCGACCTTGATCCCGGCGAGGGCGTGGCCTGGCCGCAGGTGCGGGAGGCTGCGCTGCTGGTGCGCGGCATGCTCGATGAGCTGGGGTTGGCGGCCTTCCTCAAGACCAGCGGCGGCAAAGGCCTGCACGTGGTGGTGCCGCTGCGCGCCCACTACGGCTGGGACGATGTGAAAGGATTCTCGCAGGCCGTGGTGGCCCACATGGCGCGCCTGATCCCGGAACGTTTCACAGCCAAGAGCGGCGGACGGAACCGGGTCGGCCGCATCTACATCGACTATCTGCGCAACGGGCGCGGCGCCACCACGGTGTGCGCATGGTCGGCGCGGGCGCGGCCGGGGCTCGGTATTTCCGTCCCGGTGACGTGGGAGGAGCTGGACCAGCTCGACGGCGGCGACCACTGGACCGTGCAAACCGTCGAGCGCAGGCTCGATGTGGGCAATGCGCCGTGGAAGGCGTACGCGCATAGCGCGCGCGGCCTGGCGGGGCCGATGCGCCGACTCGGTTATGTCCCCGAGGGCAAGGAGAGCGAGGAGGATTAGGCGCGCCGGGCGCTGCTTGTCGTGCTTGCATGCCCTGTCGCGCGTTTGGCCCTGCCACTGCCTTTGCGCGGCGTGCCGGCGGGGCGCGCGTTGGCGCCCTTGCGCACGGTGGTGGCCTTGTGCGTGCCGCCCGCGTCCTCGTCGTCGTGCGCCCTGGCGCGCTTGCCGCCACCCTCGTTGCCGCGCAGGCTGCGCTGGAGCAGTTCCACCAGGTCCACCACGTTGCCGGTGTCGCGCTCGCGGGCCGCGCGCGCCGGTTTGGTGATGGCGTGGGTCTTGCCCGCCTTGACCTTCTTCTCGATCAGCGCCATCAGGTCGTCGCGGTAGCTGTCGTGGTATTGCTGCGGACGCCATGGCTCGGCCATGCCCTCCACCAGTTCCAGCGCCATGGCCAGCTCTTTCGGTTTGAGCTCGCCGGCGCGGGTGGACGGCAGGTCGAGGCCGTCCGTATCGAGTATCTCGGCCGGATAGCGCAGGGTGTCGAGCACGATGACGTCGTCCAGGCAGGCCAGCGCGCACAGGTGCTGGCGGGTGCGGATCACCACCGTGGCCACGCCCACCTTGCCCGACTTGCGCAGCGTCTCGCGCAGCAGCGCGTACACGCGCGCGCCGCCGCGCGCGGGGGCCAGGTAATAGGCTTGCTCGTAATAGGTGAGGGGGATGTCCGCGGCGGCGGCGAACGACAGGATCTCGATGGTCTGGGTGGCCGCCACGTTGGCGCGGCGCAGATCCTCGTCCGTCAGCACGACGTATGCGTCGTCCTCGTACTCGTAACCCTTGACGATGTCGTCCCACGTCACTTCCTCGCCGCTGCGCTTGTTGTAGCGGCGGTAGCCGACGGGGGCGAAATCGCGCCGGTCCAGCATGGTGAGGTTCAGTTCGTCCGGGCGCACGGCCGTGTGCAGTTCGACCGGGATGTGCACCAGCCCGAAACTGATAGCGCCTTTCCATAGAGCACGTGCCATGCCGCGTCCCTCCTGGCGACCATGATGGCGGCGGCGCGGGCGGCGAACCGTGCGCTGGTTCACACTATCGCCTGTTTTTGGCGTTGTGTGACAATTGGATAGAATTATGGCGCCCGCGCTGGCTCACAATTTGAAAGTTACAGTCAGTTATCCATCCGTTGCGTCCGGTGCGACAAAAATGTGGTATGGAACCGATCGGCCCCGATAATGCGGCGTTGCCGCAGCGCCTGCTCCGCGACAAGTTCGTCGACCGGATGTGGATCTGCGTGTGCAGCTACTGCGTGGTGGTGATACCGTTGGTACTATGGCGCGAAATGACGCTCGGCGGCGGCCTGGCGCGCATGGTGCCCGTCACCGTGCTGTCGGTGCTGGCCATCGTCGTCACCCCGTTCCGCCATCGGCTGCCCCAGGTGGTGCGGCAGGGCATGCCGCCCGCGCTGCTGGCGCTGGGCGGGCTGGCCGGGTTGTATTCCTACGGGTTGCAGGGCAGCGGCATGATCGCCGTGATCTTCGGCAGCGTGTGCGCGATCACGGTCGCGCCGCTGCGCGTGGGCGTGGCCGCCGTGTCCCTGATCTGGCTGGCCGTGATCGTGATCGCGGCCGGCTACCTGCGCGGCGCGCTGCAGGCGCCATTCGGGGCCGAGTTCGCCGGCAGCGCCGTGAACTGGGTCGGCACCGTCACCACCACGGTGCTGCTGACCGTCTACCTGTCGGGCGCCATCGCCGACTACCAGCGCTCGACCGGCTTGCTGCTGCGCAAGGTCGAGCGCCAGCGCGACCAGATCGCGGCCCTGGCCAACCACGACGAACTGACGGGCCTGCCGTCGCTGCGGCTGGCGCGCGACCGGCTCGACATGGCGTGCAGCCAGGCCTTGCGCACCCACACCCGGGCCGCCGTGCTGTTCATCGACCTCGATGGCTTCAAGGCCGCCAACGACAGCTGCGGCCACCTGGCGGGCGACCTCGCGCTGCGCGTGGTGGCCCGGCGCCTGCTCGACGCCGTGCGCACGACGGACACGGCGGCCCGCATCGGCGGCGACGAGTTCCTCGTCATCCTGAACGGGGTGGAGGCGGAGGCCGTCGCCATCCGCGCGGCGCAGAAGATCATCGCCGCCATCGCCGAGCCCATCGTCTACCAGGAGCGCCGCCTGCACATCGGCGCCAGCGTCGGCATCTCGTTCTTCCCCGACCATGGCGAGACCAGCGACACGCTGCTCGACCATGCCGACCAGGCCATGTACCGCGTCAAGCGCACCGGCAAGAACGACTACGCCGTGTTCCACGACGGCTGAGCCGTCCGGCGTGTCGAAATATAAAGAGTCTGTGCCACAAATAATATTGCTAATTATGAACTTTATGGCACACTGTTAGGATGGCGATTCTTATAAATACAATGACAGTGGGGAGCGAGTGTGATGGCCGATATTGACAGCCGCAAGGACATCGTTGGGGTGTTTCTGACCGCAACCGGCGAGCGGCGCGCCGAATTCCAGGCTTGCTGCGGCGAGCAATTCTCGCGCTTATTGCTCGTTGATAATATCGACGCCGCCACTGTTGCGGTGGGGCGACAGAAAGTCGACTTGCTGGTGCTGGACCTGAGCGGCTATTCCACCATGGGCGAGATGGGGGGCATCGGCGCCCTGATCCGCAGCCGCGCCGGCGCGCCCACCCTGGTGCTGTGCCCGTACGTGAGCAGCGCGTGGATACCGGAGCTGATGGCCTGCGGCCCGCTGCAGTACCGGATCTGCCCGATGCTCGACGACGAGATGCGGATGGCGGTGGAGCAGTGCCTGAGCACCTCGCTCAATCCGGCCGCCGCCGCCCAGCAGACCCTGCTCGACAAGGAGAAGGAGTTGCGCGACCTGCTGACCATCCAGCGCAGCCTGCAGCGGGCGCTGAGCAGCGTGGACGACATCGCCACCATGGCGGCCCAGGTGTGCCTGGCGCTGTGCAGCTTCCCCGGCGTGCGCCACACGTCGCTGCTGCACATGAAGGAGCGCGGCGATCTGCAGCTGGTGGCCCAGGAGTCGCGCAACCACCTGGACCTGAGCCGGCTGCTGGAGCGGCGCGACCGCCTGCTGCAGGCGCCGCTGAGCGACATCTTCCCGCCGCTGCTGGCCGTCAGCGGCGGCGAACTGGTGCTGCTGGACGCGCCGGAGAAGGCGGGCGACCCGGAGCTGGCGCTCAGCCTGCACGACCGCGAGGTGCGCATGGTGCTGGCGCTGCCGCTGCGCAGCGAGGCCGGCGGCCCGGTGCAGGGCGCGGTGTGCCTGATGTTCGACCGCCACATCCAGTTCTCGCGCGAGCAGTTCGCCTGCTTCACCAGCCTGGCCCAGTTCATCAGCTTCGGCCTCGGCATGAGCGAGCTCAAACACCAGAACGACGCGCTGGCCGGCCAGCTGCTGCAGATCAGCACCATCGACGCGCTGACGGGCGCCGTCAACCGCCGCCGCGGCGAGGACATCCTGGAGACCGAGATCCGGCGCGCCCGCCGCTACGCCCTGCCGCTGGCCTTGATCACCTTCGACATCGACAACTTCCGCTCCGTGAACGATTTATACGGTTATCCGATCGGCGACCAGGCGCTGCGCATCGTGGCCGAGACGGTGCTGGCGCGCCTGCGCGGCTCGGACACGCTGGCGCGCATGCGCGGCGAGGAGTTCATGGTGGTGGCCACCCACACCTGCGCCATCGACGCGCTCAAGCTGGCCGAGAAGCTGCGCGAGACCATCGCCGAGACCAGCCTGCCCGGCTGCCAGATGGTCACCATCAGCCTGGCCGTGGCCCAGGTGGGGCTGGACGAGGGCGCCATCTCCGTGCTCGACCGGCTCGACGCGGCCCTGCACCGCGCCAAGCGCGCCGGGCGCAACTGCGTGGAACTGGCGATGCAGTGAGGGCCGGGGCTTGCCGGCGGCGCCCCGTAATCATGCCGCAAGGCAACAAATTGTTGCGCTCGACGCCCGATCGCCCCTATGATGGGGCGGTGCGCGAGATGATCTTCTTGCACTTTTTATAATCCGGGGTTCTTACGATGGTGCGCAAGTGGGTCAGCCGTACAGGACGCGCGTCGATCGCGTGGTTCGTCAGCGTGGCGATGACGGCCGTGGTCACGGTGGTGCTGGTGGCGTTCGCGTGGTATTTCTACCAGGCCGAGAAGGCCCAGCGCCGCGGCCAGTTGCACCAGACGGTGGCCACCAGCGCCGATGAGCTGTCGGCCGCCGTGGCGCTGCCGGCCTGGAACTTCGACGAGAACCAGATCCTCACCATCATGAAGAGCGGCTTGAGCAACCGCGACCTGTACGCGAGCGCCGTGGTGCCGGTGGCCAGCAGCCATCCCTACATCCTGCTGCGCGGCCCGGACGGCCAGTTGCGGGCGGCCGACAGCCTGCCGGCCCAGCCCGACCAGCTGGTCGAGACGCGGCCCATCACGGCCAACGGCCAGAACATCGGCACCATCAGCGTGTACGCCACGCCGGCGCTGATGCTCGAGCAGCTGCGCCAGCGCCTGGTCACCATCGTCGGCATGATCGTGGTGCTGGACGCGACGCTCGTGTTCAGCCTGTACCTGCTGCTGTGGAACCTGATCCTCAAGCCCCTGAGCGCGATCGGGCGCTACGCCGTCAACGTCAAGGCCGGCATGAATCCGGGCGCCGCGCCGCCCAGCGACTGGTTCTTCGGTGAGCTCGACACCCTGAACGCCGCCATCCGCGACATGGTGACGCTGCTCGAGCGCCGCTACGTGGCCATGCACGCGTCCGAGGAGCGGCTGCAGATCGCCAGCAGCGCGGCCGCCATCGGCATCTGGGACTGGAACATCCTGAGCGGCGACGTGGTGTGGGACGAGCAGATGTTCCGCCTGCACGGCATGGAGGACGGCAGGGGCGGGCGCGACATGGCGCAGTGGGTGGCCATGCTGCACCCGGACGACGCGCTGCCGGTGCAGGCGCTGCTGGACCAGGCCTTGCAGGGCAACGGCGAGTTCGACGCCGAATTCCGCATCGTGTGGCCCGACGGCAGCGTGCACCACATCAAGGGCGACGCCATGATCTTCCGCGACGGCGAGGGGCGGCCGGCGCGCATGGTGGGCGTCAACTACGACATCACGGCCCACAAGGTGGCCCAGCAGGAGCTGCGGCGCCACCGCATCCACCTCGAGGAGCTGGTGGCCGAGCGCACCGAGGCGCTGTCGGTGGCCGTGCTGCAGGCGCAGGCGGCCAACCAGGCCAAGAGCACCTTCCTGGCCAACATGAGCCACGAGCTGCGCACGCCGCTGCACTCGGTGATCGGCTTCTCGCGCCTGATGGCCGACTCCACCCACATGCTGCCCGAGGAGAAGCGCAACCTAGCCATCATCCACCGCTCGGGCCAGCACCTGCTCACGCTGATCAACGACATCCTCGAGCTGTCCAAGATCGAGGCCGGGCGCGCCGTGCTGCAGACGGAGGTGCTCAACCCGCAGGACATGCTGCAGGAGGTGATGGACATGGTCAGCATGCGGGCCGGCCAGAGCGGCGTGGCGCTGGTGCTCGACAGCGCCGGCCTGCCGGCGGCGGCCCGGGTGGACGGCACCAAGCTGCGCCAGGTGCTGCTGAACCTGATGTCGAACGCGGTCAAGTTCACCACCGAGGGCAAGGTCACGCTGCGCGCGCGCGGGGTGGCGCGCGGCGAGCGCTGCGAACTGAGCTTCGCCGTGATCGACACGGGGCCGGGCATCGCCGAGGCCGACCAGGCCCGCATCTTCGAGCCGTTCATCCAGGCCGACGGCCCCGGCGCCAAGGAAGGCACGGGCCTGGGCCTGACCATCTCGCGCGAATTCGTGCAGCTGATGGGCGGCGCCCTGACGGTGCAGTCGGCGCCCGGCGCCGGCGCCACGTTCCAGTTCACGGTGGCGACCCAGCTGGCCGCCTGCGCCCCGGCGCTGGCGGCGCCGGCCGAGGTGGCCGGCCTGGCCGAGGGCCAGCAGGGCCGCCGCATCCTGGTGGTGGACGACGACGGGGACGGCCGCGCCTTGTTGCTGCGCCTGCTCGAGCCGCTGGACTTCGAGGTGCGCACGGCGGCCGGCGGCGAGGAGGCCGTGGCCGTCGCCGCCGCCTGGCGGCCGGAGCTGGTGTTCATGGACTGGCGCATGCCGGGCATGGACGGACTGGCGGCCACGCGCGCGATCCGGGCCGCGGCGACGCCCGGCCAGCCGCGCGTCGTGATGCTGTCGGCGTCCGTCTATGTGGACGAGTATGATGCGGCGCTGACGGCCGGCGCCGATGAGTTCATCCGCAAGCCGCTGGACCAGGAGCAGCTGTACCTGGTGCTGGAGCGGCAACTGGGGCTGCGCTTCGTGCGCCATCCGACCAGCGCGCCGCTGTCGCGCGCGGACGTGGCCTGCCTGTCGCCGCAGTTGCGGGCCACGCTGCGGGCCGCCGTGCAGGAACTGAACATGGTGCGGGTGGCCCAGCTGCTGCGGCCACTGGCGCCGGAACTGGGCGCCGTGGTGGAGCGCATCGAGCGCATGGTGAGCCAGCACCAGTATCCGCAGTTGTGCGAACTGCTGGACGGGGAGGGGCCGGCGGCGCCGGCGTGAACCCGCGGGGCGGGGTGGTGGTATATGATAGGGGGCTGCCGGGCGATCCCGCGGGGGCCGGGCACTGAATCGCGTAGAAAGAGTTTTTGCATGCACGGGGAAATGGCGGAACAACACACCAAGGGCGAAGTGCTGATCGTGGAAGACACGCCGGCCTCGCTCAAACTGCTCAGCGACCTGTTGACCGAGGCCGGCTATTACGTGCGCCAGGCGCCCAACGGCGAGCTGGCCCTGTGGACGGCCCAGTCGCGCCCGCCCGAGCTGATCCTGCTCGACATCCGCATGCCCGGCATCGACGGCTTCGAGGTGTGCCGCCGCCTGAAGGCGTCGCCCGAGCTGCGCCACGTGCCCGTGATCTTCCTGTCGGCCCAGCACGACACCGACGACAAGGTGCGCGGCTTCGCGCTGGGCGCCGTGGACTTCATCGCCAAGCCGTTCCAGGCCGAGGAGATCCTGGCCCGCACCGACGCCCACGTGCGCCTGGCGCGCACCCAGAAGGCGCTGGCCGACGAGCGGGCGCTGCTCGAACAGCGGGTCGGCGAGCGCACGGCGGAACTGGCCAAGCTGGCCGAGTCGCTGGAGCAGGAGGTGCGCCAGCGCCGCGCCAACGAGGAATTCCTGCGGCTGGCCAGCCAGGTGTTCGAGGCCACCCAGGACGCCATCGTGATCACCGACGACCAGGGCGACATCCTGGCCACCAATCCCGCCTTCACCCGCATCTCCGGCTACGGCGCCAAGGAGGTGGTGGGGCGCGGCGTGGCCATGCTGCACGCGGGCGGCCCGGACTCGCCCGGCTTCCAGGCCCTGACCCGGTCGCTGACGGCGGCCGGCCACTGGTCGGGCGAGATCATGGCGCGCCGCAAGAACGGCAACACCTATCCGGGCCTGCTCAGCATTTCCGTGGTCAAGGACGAGGAGGGCAAGCTGCTCAACGTGGTGGCCGTGTTCATGGACCTCACCGAGCGCAAGGCCGAGCAGCACCTGATCGACTTCCTGTCCAACCACGACGCCCTGACCGGGCTGCCCAACCGCCTGCTGGCGCGCCAGCGCTTCGAGCACCTGCAGGGCGCGGCCAGGCGCGAGGGCCAGTGCGTGACGGTGATGTGCCTCGACCTGGACCGCTTCAAGAGCGTCAACGACACCTACGGCCCGCAGATGGGCGACAAGGCGCTGCAGGCCGTGGCCCGCTTCCTCAACGACACGGTGCGCGAGGGCGACACGGTGACGCGCCAGGGCGGCGACGAATTCCAGATCATCCTGCAGGACGACACCAAGTGCGGCGGCACCCTGCTGCTGGCCCAGCGCATCCTGGCCGGGCTGCGCACGGAGCTGGTGATCGACGGCCATCCGATCTCGCTCACATCCAGCATCGGCGTGGCCGTCAGCCCCACCGACGGCGACAGCCTCGACGAGCTGGTGCGCAACGCCGACACGGCCCTGTACCGCGCCAAGGAGACCGGCCGCGACAACTACGCCTTCTTCACCGAGCGCATGGACGCCGAGATCCGCGACAAGCTGGCGATCCAGGGCCAGCTGCGCGGCGCCATCGCGCGCGACGAGTTCGAGGTGCACTACCAGCCGCAGATCTGCCTGCGCACGGGCCAGATGGTGGGCGCCGAGGCGCTGCTGCGCTGGGACAACCCGGTGCTGGGCAAGGTGCCGCCCAACCGTTTCATCCCGCTGGCCGAGGAGTACGGCCTGGTCAACCCGATCGGCGAATGGGTGCTCGAGAGCGTGTGCGCCCAGATCAAGGTGTGGCGCGACCAGGGCCTGGGCCAGATCAAGGTGGCCGTCAACCTGTCGGCCGGCCAGTTCGGCCACGACAGCACGGTGCCGTTCGTGGAGGGCACGCTGCGCCGCTTCGGCATCCCGCCGGCCTGCCTGGGGCTGGAGATCACGGAGGGCACGGTGATGGGCGACCCGGACAAGGCGGTGGCCGCGCTCAAGCGGCTCAAGGACATCGGCGTCTCCATCTCGCTCGACGACTTCGGCACCGGCTATTCGAGTCTCGGCTACCTGAAGCGCTTCCCGATCGACGTGCTCAAGATCGACAAATCGTTCGTCGACGACGTCACCACCAATCCCAACGACGCGGCCATCGCCCTGTCGGTGATCTCGCTGGCCCACAACCTGAACCTGCGCGTGATCGCGGAAGGCGTGGAGACGCGCGAGCAGGTCGAGTTCCTGGCCCAGCGCGGCTGCGACGAGATGCAGGGCTATTACTTCAGCCGCCCGGTCGGCGCCGAGGCGTTCACCACGCTGCTGCGCGAGAAGCGCTGCGTGCCGGACCTGTGACGCCGGACCTGTGTCACCGGTCTTGTGTCACCGGTCCCGCGATTGTTGTGTCCGCAATTAATTCATCGTCCTGGAGTGTCATGGAAAACAAGATCCGCGCCGCCGGCGCCCGCCGTTTGCCCGCCTGCCTGCTGGCCTGCCTGCTGGCCGGCGCCGGCCTGACCCAGCCCGTGGCGGCGGCCGGGGTGGCCGCCGCGCACCGGGCCGCCGGCCCCGCCGACGCCCGCTTCAAGGCCATCTACACGCAGGAGTGGAAATGGCGGCTGACCCAGCGCCTGGAGGACGACGAGGACGACGACAACGGCGTACGGCCCGACCTGCCGCATGTGGACCCGGCCACCCAGCAGGCGCGCCTGGCGTACTGGCAGAACGTGCTGAAACAACTGGACGGCGTCGCGCCGGCCCGGCTGTCGGCGCCCGAGCGCATCAACTACGCCGTGTACCGGGCGCAGATCGCGGCCCTGGTGGCCGGCCAGCGCTTCCGCGAATACGAAAAGCCGCTCAACGCCGACACCGCGTTCTGGTCCAACATGGCCGACGACGCACGCAAGCACTTCACCACGGAGCAGGAATACCGCGACTACCTCAAGCAGCTGGCCGACGTGCCGCGCTACTTCACCGAGGAAACGGCGAACATGCGAACCGGCCTGGCGCGCGGCTTCACGCCGCCCAGGGTCACGCTGGTGGGGCGCGACAGTTCGCTGACCTCCGTGACGCAGGCGGCCACGCCGCAGGACACCGTGTTCTACACGCCGTTCAAGGCCATGCCGGCCACCATCCCGGCCGCCACCCAGGAGCTGCTGCGGGCCGCCGCCGTGCAGGCCATCGGCACCGCCGTGCAGCCAGCCTACCGCGCGCTGCTCGACTTCATGCGCACCGAGTACGTGCCCAACGCGCGCGAGGCGCTGGCGGCCGAGAGCCTGCCGGACGGCAAGGCGTACTACCAGTCCAAGATCGTGGAATTCACCACCACCTCGCTGAGCGCGGAGCGGATCCACCAGATCGGCCTCGATGAAATGGCCAAGATCCGGGCCGAGATGGTGGCCACCATCGCGCAGACGGGCTTCAAGGGCGAGCTGCCGGCCTTCCTGCATTTCCTGCGCACCGACCCGCGCTTCTACGCCAGGACGCCGGAGGAGCTGCTGATGCGGGCGGCCTGGATCGCCAAGAAATTCGACGGCAAGGCCAGCCAGTATTTCGGCTACCTGCCACGGCGCCGCTTCGCCATCACGCCGGTGCCGGCCGACCAGGCGCCGTTCTACACCTCGGGCCGGGGCGGGCCGGGCGTGTATCTGGTCAACACCTACGATCTGCCGTCGCGCGCGCTCTACAGCCTGCCCGCGCTCACGCTGCACGAATCGGCGCCCGGCCACGCGTTCCAGATGCCGGTGGCGCTCGAGCAGCAGGGCTTGCCGCCGTTCCGCCGCGCCTACATCTCGGCCTACGGCGAGGGCTGGGCCCTGTATTCGGAACGGCTGGGCACCGAGATGGGCATCTACGACACGCCGTATGAAACCTTCGGCATGCTCAGCTACCAGGCGTGGCGGGCGGCGCGGCTGGTGGTGGACACGGGCATCCACGCCAAGGGCTGGACCCGCGCCCAGGCCCAGGCCTACCTGCACGACAACACGGCCTTGTCGGAACACGAGATCGAGACGGAAGTGGACCGCTACATTTCCTGGCCGGGCCAGGCGCTGTCCTACTATCTGGGCGAGATGGCCATCGTCAACGCGCGCAAAAAGGCCGAGGCGGCGTTGGGCGCGCGCTTCGATATCCGCCATTTCCACGACACGGTGCTGCAACTGGGCTCGGTGCCGCTGCCGGTGCTGGAGGCGCGCATCGACGCCTTCATCGCGGACGGCGGCAAGAGCCCGTATCCGCCGCAGCCGTGAAGCGGCGTTCCCGCGCAGGCGGGAATCCATGCTGCGCTATTAGTCACGCGACCTATGGGTTCCCGCCTACGCGGGAACGACAGTAATTTTTGGGCGCCATTAAATATGGCGCAGCGTGCCCAGCAGGCGGGCGCCCGCTTCGATCACGGCGCTCGCCGCGTCGGCCGTCATGTCGGCGCCATGGATGGCCGCATTGCAGTCGCGCAGCACGCCGTTCAGGATTTTGTCCTGATCCGGGTCCAGCAGGCGGGCCAATAGCAGCGCGTCCACCAGTTGATGGATGGGCGCATGACGGGCTTCCAGCGGCAGTTTGCGCACCTGCGCGATGCGCCGCAACTCGCCTTCGAGGTCGATGCGCAGCTTGGCCAGCGCCAGCGCCGGGTCTTCCTCCAGCAACTCGTCGGTGGACGGACCCCACAGCGTGGGACTCTGGCGCCGTTCGCGCCGCTCCGGCATGCCGTCGGTGGCACGCATCTGGCCCGGCGGGTTCAGGCGGCGGTCGTTGGACGGAAACTGCACCAGCGGCGCGTTGGCGCTGCTTTCGACGTTGCCGGCGAAGCTGGCCAGGGCCGCCATGGCCGCCAGACCCAGCAGCAGCATCGACGCCTGCTGCAAGCCTTGCTCCAGCGGCAGACGCATGGTGGACGTGAGTACGGCGGCGGCGAGGGCGGCCAGCAGGATGCCCAGCGCCAGTTTGATCCGATTTGTCTTCATTTCAACCTCCGGTGGGGCGGCACGCGCTCGTCGCCCGCTCTTTGCTTTATCTTAGTCCAGAATCGGCATAAAGACACGGCAAAGGCGGCGGCGACGCCTATGTTGAATGATTTTCCAGATAATGTTGGCGTCGCGGCAGTGTTGCCTCAGTCCGGTTTGCGTCCCGCCAGCCGTTCGATGGTGGCCGGCGTCAGCACGCCGGAATAGGGCGTGCGGCGGCCCTGGGCGTCGAACCAGTAGCTGCGCGGCATCTCGCCATGCCACTTGGGGTCGATCGCGTAGCGCAGCTGTTCGGCCGGCGCCGCGCCGTAGCCCCAGGCGTTGCCGGTCAGGGCCAGCTTGCGCAGCCGTTGCTCGACCAGCGCGTCCGTCTGCGGATCGCCCACACCGTCGGTCGACAGGGTGACGATGTCGAGCGCCGGGTGGCTGCGCTTCTGTTCGGCCAGCACGTTCAGGCTGGCCTGGCAGTACACGCAGTCGAGCGACCACAGGATCAGCACGAACGGCTTGCCCGCGTGCGCGCGCACGATCTGCGGCAGGCTGTCCGCTTCAAACGGGGCCACGGCCAGTTTCGTTTCGGCGGCCTGGGCGCCGGCCACGGCCCCCAGCCACATGGCCGTGGACAGCACGGCGGTTGTGATCATGCGTTTCATCATTGTTCCTCCAGTTTGACCGGCACCACCCGCACGCCTTCGGCCACGGTGCGCCAGACGAGCACGATGCCGTTGCGGCCCCGCAGCAGTTGCGGATGGTCCGACGCCTGCGCCGTGCTGGCCAGTGGCGTCTCGCGCCAGGTCTGGCCGGCATCGCGCGAGATGCGGCCCATGATGGCGGTGGCCTTGCCGTCGAACTGGCGCCATGCCAGCACGATGGTGCGGCCGTCGATGGCGATGGCGGCATGGTCGGCCTGGTCGGAGCCGAGTTTGACGGGGCTGCCCAGCGGCTTGCCCGGCGCCGCGCTGGCGTAATAGACGCCGCCATCCTCGCCCTTGACGGTGAACCAGGCCTGGTGGCGCGTGCCGTCGGCCGCGTAGGCCAGGGCCGGGCCCTGGTGCGGGCAGGCGTCCACGCGCCAGTCGTCGAAGGTGGCGCGGATGGGCGCGGCCACGGCGCCCGACGGCGTCAGTTCGGCCAGCGCGTGGTCGCGCACGTTGGGGGCGAACACGTGGCGCCACAGGGCCATGACCTTGCCGTCCGGGCCGGTGGCGAGCGCGATGCGGCAGCATTCGCAGCTATGGTCGGCCACCTTGTAGTCGCCGTGGAAGCTGGCGCCACGGTCGTCCGAGACGGCGTAGTAGATGGCCGCGCCGCGGTAGTCCTGCTGGCGCGCGCGGGCCTGTTCGAGGTCGCGCTTGTCGATCCAGGCCACGTAGATGCGGCCCTGCGGGTCGATGGTCATGGCGTCGAAGCGGTGGGTGATGATGGCGCGGTCGGCGTGCACGGTGACGGGGGCCGAGAAGGTAAGGCCGCCGTCGAGCGAGCGGATGAAGCGCACGTCGCCTGTGTAGGGCTTGGCCAGCGGCTTGCTGTAGCTGATGTAGAACTCGCCCTTGGGGCCGAACAGCAGTTTGGGGCGGCTTTCGCCATCGGCCGCGATGGCCTCCGGTTCGCTCAGGATGCGGGCCGGCGCCGACCAGTGGGCGCCGTCGTCGTCCGACTTGCGCAGCACCAGATACTGGGCCGTGCCATCGACCTCCTTGCTGACGGTCCAGATGGCGCCGCGCGCGTCGATGGCGGCGGCCGTGCCCAGTTCGGCCGATCGGGCGGCCTTCATCATGTGGCCCTGGGGCATGGCCTGGGCGTGGGCGGCGCTGCCGACACAGGCGCCAAGGGCGCCCAGCGCCAGCGCCGCCAGCGCGGTCCGGCCGCGCGCGGGGAGGGGGGGTAAGATGTGCTGCATGGCGTAGGTCTCGATTCTTCCGGCGGTGGTTGGAGGGAATTCGGGCAATGCCTGGATTCCCGCCTGCGCGGGAACGACGGCGGTTATTTGGGGCTTCCGTTCAATAGTCATATTTCAGGCTGGCGAACACGGTGCGTTGCGGGTACGGGTTCGGGTTGACGTAGTACTTGAAGTTGCCAAGGTTGTTCACGCCCAGCGCCGCCGACCAGCGTTCGTTCACGTTGTACAGCACCTTGGCGTCGAACACGCTGTAATGGCTGACGGCGCCATACACGTCGGGATTGACGTCGTTGTACTGGTGGGTGGCCGTATTGTAAAGCCCATTGTGCTGGCGGCCGCTGTAGCGGTAGCTGAGGCTGAGCGCCAGGCGCTCGGTGGCGTGGTAGGTGGCCACTAGGGTGGCGCGCCAGTCGGGGATGCGCGGCTGGTCGGTGTCCACCAGGCCGGGGTTGCGGCTGTCGGCCGTGATGGTGGAGCGGGTCCAGGTGGCGCTACCGTTCACGTCCAGGCCGCGCACCAGCCAGTCGCGCGCGTCGAACGCCTCCTCCACGCCGTAGGTGCGCACCTTGTCCACGTTCTGGATGCTCGAGATGTTGGGCGTGACGGTGACGTCGGACTGCGAGATCAGCGCGTCGCGCTTGGCCTCCCAGAACAGCGACGAGCGCAGGCTGGCGCGCTGGAAGTGGCGTTCGGCCACCAGTTCGCCCGACACCACGCGCTCGGGCTTGAGGTTGGGATCGTTCTGCTTGACGTTGTTGGGCAGGCTGATGACCTGGAAGATCTCGGCCACGGTCGGGTAGCGCACGGCCTTGCCCAGCGCGGCGCGCAGCGTCCAGTCGGCGCTGGCCAGCCAGGACAGGCCCAGCTTGGGCGAGACGTCGGTGCTGCTGCGGGCCGCGTAGTTCAGCTGCCGGTAGGCCGGCACGTTGGCCGCGTTGTAGTTGCTGCCGTCGAAGGCGCGCCAGTGCTCGGCGCGCGCGCCGGCCACCAGCCGCCAGGCCGGCGCCACGCGCCACGCGTCCTGCAGGTACAGCGCCTGCGTCTCGGTCTTGCCGTAGGAATCGCTGGAGGGCTGGGCCGCCGCCGCGCCATACAGCCAGTCCGACGGCACGGCCGACGTGACCGACTTGAGCGTGTAGCGGTCGACGTGGTAGCCGAAGCTGACGATGTGCGCGCTGCCGGCCGTGCCGTCGGCGCGCCAGGTGCCGCGCAGGTCGAGATTGCGCCAGCCGGTGCCGTCGGCCGCGGTGAGCGTGCCGGCCGGGCGCAGCGCGCCCGTGCCCGAATCGGTCAGGCTGGCCGTGTTGGCGGCGCTGCGGCTGCGGTCCATGTCCTGCGAATACAGGCTGGCGATGGCTTCCCAGTCCCAGGTGCCGCCCGTGTCGGACTTGAGCGACAGGCCGTGCATCAGGTGCCGGCTTTCGCTGTAGCCGGGCGAGGTGCCGGCCAGCGTGTAGTAGTTGCCGTCGCCGGCGAACTTGACGTACTTGCCCGCGCCACTGGCGGCCGTGTTGTAGACGGGATTGCCGGCGCCGTCGCGCAGGTAGGCGGCGACGTCGGTGTTCGACTTGTTCTGCCAGATGCCCAGCGTGTACATGGCGCGCACGGTGGGCGTGAGGTCGTAAGCGAGCTTGATCTTGTCGGTGTCCTGCACCGTGCGGTCGGCGCCGATGGCGCTGGTGATGACGCGCGCGTTGCCGCTGGTGTCGGTGTCGCGCAGTTCGCCGCTGACGGCCGTGTAGGCGGTGCCGGCCTTGGGGCTGGCCTTGGCGGCGGCGCCGAAGGTTTGCGGCTGGCCGTGGTTGTCGAGGTGGTCGGCCGTGATCCAGAACGACCAGGGGCCGCTCTTGTTGCCGATGGCGGCGCTGGCGTGGGAACCGTTGAAGTGCCGGCTGGTGCCGTACAGTTTGAAGTCCTGGCTGAACAGGTCGACGCCGGCGTGGGCCTCGAAGCGTTCCGGCATGTGGGTCGTCATCATCACCACGCCGCCGGCAGAGTTGCCGGGGTAGAGCGCCGAGAACGGGCCGTACAGCACGTCCACCCGTTCGATCTCCACCGGCGCCACCATGCCCCAGCGCGGCGCCGTGCTGAAGCTGTTGTTGAGGAAGTTGGACAGCAGCAGATCGTCCGCGTACACGGTGGTCTGCGCGCTGGAAACGGAGCTGTTGACGCGCATGACCAGGATGCCGTTGCGGTCGCCCGCGTAGCGTTCGCGCACGTGCATGCTGGGCAGGTAATTGAGCACTTCGGCGGTGGTGACGGCGTTGATGCTCGCCTCGATCTGGCTGGCCGTCACGGACTCCGTCGTGATGACGGGCGCCACGGTGGCGCGCTTTTCGCCTTTGATCACGATTTCCTGCAGGGCGCTGTCGAAGATGGCGTCGTCGGCCAGGGCGTAGGTGCAGGCGAAGGCCGCGAGCAGGGCCGCGGCGATGGGGGTGTGGTGCGACTTCATGGAAACCTTCCTTGGACTATCCGGGTTTGTTCTTGTACGGGACGCGGGCGCGGGCGCGCGGGCAGGGATCGCGCGCCGCCGCCGGGCTTGATGGGGCCATGGCGTGCGGGCGCGAACGGGCGGGCGGTGGCGCGATGCGCGCGCTCAGCCTGCGTCCGTGGGGATCAGATGGTGGCGGAAGGCGGGGCGCGCGGATGCGCCGCCGTCCAGATGGGCAGCGGGCGCGGTGCGTGGTAGAACAGGAAGGGATGGCTGTCCTGCGCGGTGAACGCGGGCAGGGTCAGGTCGGCGCCGGGCAGGGCCAGCGGGGCGCCGCCGTGGGTGAAACAGAACGGACAGTGGTCGAGGTGGGAGGTGTCGACGCCGGTGGCTGGCTGTTCCAGGCTCTGGCCCGTGTCCATGTCCACCAGTTTGGCGCCCGCCGTGCTGCAGATCTCCATCCAGCCGGCGCCGCGCGCGGCCGCGCGCGCGTGGGAGATCGACGGCGCGAACGCGGCGAACAGGATGGCCATGCAGGCGATCCAGGCGGCGAAAAGGCGAGTCGTACGTGTCATTCCCATTCGGCAATTATATCAGCGCGCTGTCGCGCAACCGGGCGCCGCAACCATCGCCGGATCAAGTGGGCAGCCGTTTGGTGTTGCGCCCGGACGCCATTTGGTGTGAACGCCCCGTGCGGGGCGGGCCGTTCGCGGCGCGGTGGCTGATTGCCCGTCGCCACGTTCTGTGGCAGTATCGCCGGAGCATATGGACCCAGGAAAGGCGCGTCATCCCGTGAAATCCATTCTGTCCCGAGCCGCCGCCGGCTTGCTGCTCGCTGGCGCGGCCCACGCGGCAGCCGCCGCCCAGATCACCTCCTACGAACTGGCCAGGCCCGAAGGCGCGCGCCACTATCTGCTGGCCACCCCGGACCAGCCCACCCAGGGGCGCCATCCGCTGGTCATCGTGCTGCATGGCCACGTCGGTTCGGCGGCCCAGGTGCTGGGGCGCGAGCGGATCGCCGCGCCAATGTCCATGTGGCTGCACATCGCCGACCGCGAACAGTTGCTGGTGCTGGCGCCGGACGGCATGCTGGGCAGCGACGGCAAAACGGGCTGGAACGATTGCCGCGCCGACGCCGTCTCCAATCCCCACGGCGACGACGTGGGCTTCCTCAACGCCCTGATCGACAAGGCCGTCGCCGAGTACCACGCCGATCCGGCGCGGGTGTACGTGATGGGCATGTCCAACGGCGGCATCATGGCGTTCCGGCTGGCCACCGAGAGCCCCGGCCGGCTGGCGGCCTTCGCCACGGTGGGCGCGTCGATGGCGGCCAAAAGCGCGTGCGCCGCGCCCAAGGCGCCCGTGTCGGCCCTGATCGTGGCCGGCACGGCCGATCCCATCGTGCCCTACGCAGGCGGCGACATCCGCTTCGCCATGCTGCGCCAGCGTGGCTCCGTGGTGCCGGTGGAGGAGGCGGTGGCCGGCTGGCGCCAGCTGGCCCGGCTGCCCGAGGCCGGCGTGTCGGTTGAGTTCCCGCACCGCGACGTGGCCGACGTCACGCGCGCCACCCGCACCACGTGGGGCGCCGATCCCCGCAAGCTGCAGGTGGCGCTGATCCGCGTGGACAAGGGCGGCCACACGGAGCCGAGCAAGGTCAAACGGCTGAAATGGATGTACCGCATGATGCTGGGGCCGCAGAATGGCGACGTGGAGATCGCCGAGGAGGCGTGGTCGTTCTTCCGCGACAAGCAGGCCGGTTTGCAGCCCTGATGGCATGGCCATGCCGCGCAGCGGGGGCGGGGTGGTTCGCGCCCGAGCGGCTGTTTTCTAAACACAGCGATTGCCGGCGAAAACACGCGGGAACGCGCTATCGCTTACTAAAATGACCATGCGGGAAACACTAAAGCCCACTAAAGCGCACTAAACAGCGCTACCTCAATAGCGTCGTTTAGTACGATTTCGTTCCATGGGGTGCGCACGATTGCCGCGCGCGCTGGCACCGGCCGGGTGTCCGATGTCATAATCTTGCCTCACGAAAATAGGCGGGCGCCGGCCCGCGCCCTGCCACCAAGAAGAACACCGCTTGAGAACACCTCGTCTTTTGTTGCCGCTGGCGGCCTGCCTCGCGCTGCCCTGCGCCGTGCTGGCCGCGCCCGATAAGCAGGCCGCCGCGCCCAACCCGGCCGCCATCAACCAGTTGCCCGCCACCGCCACCGTCGGCCCCCGCACGCGCGGCGCCAACGTGCTGCGCGCCCAGGTGCTGCTGGACCGCGCCCATTTCTCGTCCGGCGAGATCGACGGCAGCTACAGCCGCAATCTGCGGCTGGCCATCAGCGGCTACCAGAAGCTACACCAGCTGAAGGTGACGGGCGCCATCGACGCGGCCACCTGGGCGCTGCTGGCGCAGGACAAGGAGCCGGTGCTGGGCAGCTACGTCATCACCGCGCAGGACGCGGCCGGGCCGTACGCGGCGGCGCCGGCCAGCATGGCCGACAAGGCACGCTTGCCCGCGCTCGGTTACGCCAGCGCGGCCGAGGCGCTGGGCGAGCGTTTCCATTGCAGCCCGGCGCTGCTCAAGCGGCTCAACCCCGGCAAGCGCTTCAACCGCGCGGGCGAGCAGGTGGTGGTGCCCAATGTGCTGGCGGGCAGTCCCCTGCCCAAGGCGGCGGCACTGATGGTGGGGCGGGCCGATGGCACCCTCACGCTGCTGGACGCCGGCGGCACGCCGTTCGCCCAGTTCCCGGCCAGCACCGGCAGCGAGCACGATCCGCTGCCCTACGGCCAGTGGAAGGTGACGGCCGTGGTCCGCAATCCCGTCTACCGCTACGACCCCAAGCTGTTCTGGGACGCCAAACATAGCGACGCCAAGGCCATGATCGCCGCCGGTCCCAACAACCCGGTCGGCATGGTGTGGATAGAACTGAGCAAGAAGCATTACGGCATCCACGGCACGCCGGAGCCGGGCAACATCGGCAAGACCCAGTCGCATGGCTGCATCCGCCTGACCAACTGGGACGCGCTGGCCGTGGCCGGCGCGCTGGCGCGCGGCGCATCGGTGCTGCTGCAGGAATGACGGCCGCCGTCACGGCGGGCGCCATCCCGTCGTAAAATGGCGGCTGCATCAGCCCAACAACAAGAAAGACCCCCCATGAAATTTGACCAGATTGAAGACGACCAGGAAGAATCCCAGCACGGCATGCAGGAGCGGGCGGCGGCCGCCAGCCGCAGCACCTGGGTCAGCGTCGCCATCAATCTGGTGTTGAGTTGCACCCAGGTGGGCGTGGGCCTGTTCTCGCGTTCGCAGGGTTTGATCGCCGACGGTATCCACTCGCTGTCGGACCTGGTGGCCGATTTCGTGGTGCTGTTCGCCAGCCACCACAGCAAGAAGGACGCTGACGAGGACCACCCCTACGGCCACCAGCGTTTCGAGACGGCCGCCTCGCTGGTGCTGGGCCTGTTGCTGCTGGCCGTGGGCGTGGGCATGCTGTGGTCGGCCATCGGCAAGCTGCAGAAGCCGGAAACCATCGCCCAGGTCCACGTGTCGGCGCTGTGGGTGGCGGCCGTGGCGCTGGTGGCCAAGGAGACGCTGTTCCGCTACATGCTGGCCGTGGCCAAGCGCGTCAAGTCCAGCATGCTGGTGGCGAACGCCTGGCATGCGCGCTCGGACGCGGCGTCGTCGCTGGTGGTGGGCATCGGCATCGCCGGCAACCTGATGGGCTATCCCATCCTGGACCCGATCGCCGCGCTGATCGTCGGCTTCATGATCGCGAAAATGGGCTGGGAATTCGGCTGGGACGCGCTGCACGACCTGATGGACCGCGCCGCCGACGAACTGGAAGTGGAGGCGATCCGCAGCACGCTGCTGGAAACGCCGGGCGTGAGCGGCGTGCACGACGTGCGCACCCGCAAGATGGGCGACCTGATCGTGGTGGACGCCCACCTGGAAGTGGACGCCACGCTGACCGTGGAGCAGGGCCACGACATCGCCGTGGTGGCGCGCCAGCGCGTGCTGCAACGCCACCGCGTGCTCAATCTGATGACCCACGTGGACCCGTGGCGCCGGCCCGACCTCGACCACGCGCCGGCCGCCGGAGCGGCCGGCCGCGCAGGTTGATGTGCTGACTACAGGCCGTACAGCGCCTTGGCGTCGCGCTTGAACGCCTGGGCCGAGGCGTCGCGGCTGTAGAACATGTGGCCGCCCGGGTAGACCGACAGCCGCACCGCCGCGTTGCCCATCTTCGGCATCTGGTCGATGATCAGGCGCGAAGCGAAGTAGGGGCAGGCCAGGTCGTTATAGCCGTGCACGATCAGCACGCCCATGTGGGGATCGTTGGCGATCGCCATGCGCAGGTCGCTCACCGGCTTGTCCTTGCGGGTGCCGTCCCGGTCCCACGCCTTGTTCACGTCATACGACAAGGCGTTGTAGCGCGCCTCGGTCTTCCAGCCCACCTCGCGCGTGATGAAGTCCACCATGGCGCTGGTGGTGGGCGCGATCAGCGCCTCCAGAATCGGATCGCCCGACTTGCGCTCGGCCGACTCGGGGAACGGATCCCAGGCCGTCACGTTGGCGTCGTAGATCGAGCCGATCTTCTTGTCGGCGCGGTGCACTTCGCGCAGGAAGGTGCCGATGTCGAGGCGGCCGTCGAGCCGGCCCACCACCTGCGCGTCCACGCCCGTCAGGCCCGACACCTTGCCCACCAGGCGCGCGATGGCGGCCGGATCGGAGCGGCCCGCGAACAGGTCCAGCGCGTACTGCTGGCGCACATACGACTCCACTTCCTGCATGGCGGCCGGGGTCAGGCGGTGCTGGTTCTCCAGCTGCACGGCGGCCATCGACGGCAGATTGATCATCCACGGCAGCGGCGACAGGGCCGTGTCGTCGCCGATGGCGGCCGGGTCCAGGTACGGCGACACCATGATCAGGCCCTTCACGCCCACGCCCAGCTGCGTCTGCAGGTGGTAGGCGATGCGCGGCGCGCGGTAGCCGCCGTACGATTCGCCCATCACGAACTTGGGCGAGCGCAGGCGGCCGTTCTTGACCAGCCAGTCGTACACCACGCGCGACAGGTATTTGATGTCCGGCTCGGTGGTATAGAAATCGGCCTTGGTCTTGTCGGCGTCCTCCAGCGAGCGGCTGAAGCCCGTGCCCACCGGGTCGATGAACACCAGGTCGCTCATGTCGAGCCAGGTGGCCGCGTTGTCCTTCAGCTCCGACGAATCGGACGGCACGTTGCCGGCGTCGCCGAACTGCACGCGTTTGGGGCCGATGGCGCCCAGGTTCAGGTACACGGAGGCGGCGCCCGGCCCGCCGTTGAAGGCGAACGTGACGGGACGTTTGGCGTCCGCGCCCGGCACCACGTACGACGTGTACACCACCTCGGCCGTGACCTTGCCCTTGGCGTCGCGCACCTTGATGGCGCCCACGGTGGCGTCGTAATTGAGCACCTTGCCGTTCAGCGTGATGGATTGGTGGACCTTCTTGTCCTCGGACAGGGGCGGCAGCTCGATGTCGCTTTTGGCGTCGGCTTTCGCTTCCGGCTTGGCGGCCGGTTTGGTGTCCGCCGCGTGGGCGGGGGCGTGCAACCCCAGGCTGAACAGGCCAATCAGGATCAGGCTGGCGAGCGTCTGGGGGCGTGCGGGTGGATTGCGCATGGGCGTCCTTTTCAGTGGGTGGAAAATGAAGCGCAGCCAGTTTTGCCTAAAAATGACTATCGGGCAAGGTTTTTTCCGGGCCGCGCAAGCCCGGTCGTTCCATGATGTACGACTTCTGATAGATTGTCAGGGGGCATATATTATCAAACGAGCATCCATGCGGCCCGGCCACGCTGGCGGCGTGGCGCCGGCAGCTGGTTGTTGCCAATAGGCAACCGTGAGAATGTGCGTATATTCGCCGGAAGGGGAGCTGGTATGCTCAAATTGCTAGTCGCTCGATCGCGGATACTTGCAGTTCACGGCGCGCCGGGCCGGATGGGAGTACGATATGGACTTGCCAAGGCGAGGGAGCCGGACAGGGCCGGGCTGGGCGATTCTGGGCGCGCCTGGCCCCCACGCTGCGAAACCGACAAGGTGACCACATGGCGCAACCACTGCACATCGAACCGGCGCACACCACCGGCATACGCAGCCGGCGGCTGATCCTGATCGCGTGGCTGTTCTCGGCCATCATCGTGCTGGTCCTCATCTTCACCTACTACGGCATCGGCCTGTTGTCGGCCGGGCGCGCCTACGTGGGCGGCGAAGGCTTGTGGTCCAAGGCCCAGAAGGACGCCGTGTTCGCGCTGGGCCGCTACCGGCGCTACCACGAGCCGGCCGACTATGACACCTACCGCGCCGCGCTGGACGTGATCCTCGGCGACCGCCAGGCGCGGCTGGAGCTGGAGAAGCCCGAGCCGGACCTGGCGCGCGCGCGGGCCGGCTTCCTCCAGGGGCGCAACCATCCGGCCGATATCGACGGCATGATCGCGCTGTTCCGCCATTTCCGCCACATTCCCGACATCGACAAAGTGATCGGCATCTGGACCCGCGGCGACGCCATGATCGACGAGCTGATGCTGCTGGCCGGGCAGATACGGCACTCGGTGCAGCAGGGCGAGACCAACGAGCAGGTGGTGCTGGCCCAGTTGCACGCGCTGCACGCCATCAACCAGCGCCTGCGGCCGCTGGAGGACGAGTTCTCCTCCACGCTGGGCCAGGCCGCGCGCGCCACGGAGATCATCCTGCTGGCCGTGCTGTTCGCCGGCGTGGCGTTGCTGCTGGGCGCGGCGCTGCTGTTCTCGCGGCGCATGGTGCGGCAAAGCGAGCGCGTGGAAAGCGCGCTGCGCCATGGCGAGCAGCAGTTGCGCGGACTGCTGCGGTTCGCGCCGCTGCCCATCATCATCGTCCGCCTGTCGGACAACACCATCCTGTTCGCCAACGAGCACGCGCTCAGGCAATTCAAGCTGACGGCGGCCGGGCTGCCGCAGGCGCGGCCGGGCGACTTCTACCTGCGCGGCGAGGACCGCGACGCGCTGTTCGAGCATCTGCGCCAGCACCGCAGCGTGGCCGACTGGGAAGTGCGCATGCAGGACGCGCACGGCATCCCGTTCTGGGCCTCGATGTCGTCGCAGTGCATCAGCTACGACGGCCAGGAGTGCGTGCTGACGGCCCTGAACAACATCGAGCTGCGCAAGCGCGACCAGCAGGAATTGCAGCGGCGCGCCTTCTACGACGAGCTGACGGCCTTGCCCAACCGCGCCATGTTCATGCAGGCGCTCGACGCGCAGCTGGCGCGCAAGGAGGCCGACGGCGGCGGCTTCGCCCTCATGTTCATCGACGTGGACCGCTTCAAGATCATCAACGACGAACTCGGTCACGACGCCGGCGACAAGCTGCTGCAGGAGGTGGCCGCGCGGCTGACGGCCAACGTGCACGACACCGACATCGTGGCCCGGCTCGGCGGCGACGAATTCGTGGTGCTGGTGACGGAGAAGACCGACGCCGACGCCGTCAACCAGACGGCGCGCCGGATCATGGCGGCCATGGCGCCCAACTTCCATTTCGACCAGCACGAGATCAGCGTCACCATCAGCATCGGCATCAGCTGCTATCCGCACGATGGCACGGACCTGATCACGATGATGAAGAACGCCGACGTGGCCATGTACCGCGCCAAGGAGCGCGGGCGCAACAATTTCCAGTGGTACGGGGCGCCCCGGCAGCCGGCCAGGGCCGACGCCTGACCGGCAACGCCGCGCCGCGCGGCCAGCGGATCAGGCGCAGGCCACCACGGCGTTGCGGCCGCCCTGCTTGGCCTTGTACATGGCGGCGTCGCCCAGCATCAGCAGCTGGCGCGCGTCGTCCGCGTGGTCGGGGAAGAGCACCACGCCGATGCTCGACGAGATGTCGAGCAGCCGGCCGTCTTCCATCATGAACGGCATCGCCAGCACGGCGCGGATCTTCTCGGCCACGTTGACGGCGTCGCCCATGTCCTGCACGTCCGGCAGCAGCACCACGAACTCGTCGCCGCCGAGGCGCGACGGCGTGTCCGACGCGCGCAGGCAGGTGCGGGTGCGCGCGGCCACCTCCTTGAGCAGCCAGTCGCCGGCCTCGTGGCCGTGCTGGTCGTTGACCTGCTTGAACTTGTCCAGGTCGATGAACAGCAGGCCCACCTTGCGCCGCGCGCGCTTGGCCAGGGCGATGGCCTGCCGCAGGCGGTCGTCGAGCAGGCGGCGGTTGGGCAGGCCGGTCAGCAGGTCGTGGTAGGCCAGCTGGTCGAGCTGGCGCTGGATCTTCTTTTGCGCCGTGACGTCGTAGAACACGATCAGGCGGCTGTCGCTCTGCCCGGCGTCGTCCTCGATGGCGACGCTCTCGGCGATCACGGTGCGCACCTGGCCGTCCTTGCAGTGCACGTTCAGTTCGGTGGGCTGGAACGGCAGGGGGCCCTGGCGCGCGCTGTCGAGGCGCTGTTGCCAGGTGTCGAGCACCACGGCCCGGTAGGCCGGGTCGGGAAAGGCCAGGCGCCAGAACGCGTCCACGCTCGGGATGTCGTCCAGCGTGTAGCCGAAGCTGCGCACGAAGGCGGCGTTGAGGTAGGAGATGCGGCCATCCATGGTGCGCAGGGCCTTGGGGACGGGCGACAGCTCGATGATGGAGCGCAGCCGCTGCTCGCTGCGGGCCAGCGCCTGCGTGCGCTCGACCACCAGCTGCTCGACATCCTGGTACGCGGTGCGGGCGCGGTGCTCGGCCAGGCTTTGTTTCGCCAGCAGATTGGCGAAGCCGACCAGCATCGCCAGGATGGCCGGCACGCGCTGTTCGGCCACGATGGGCACTTCGGCCAGCGCCGCGAAGTAGCGCCCACGGTCGAAGCCAAACCGGGCGCACTGGTCCTCGAAGTAGTCCGGGTCCGGCGGCTGCAGGAAGAACTGGCCGATGAACAGATTGGCGATGTGCTGCCCCTCGACCACGATCGGGGAGGCGCAGTCGGTCAGGCCGTTGCCGCAGCGGTAGATCGCGTAGTTCTTGCCGTCCTCCAGCTGGCGCGACAGGCTGGTGTCGCTCTCCAGGCAGCGGCGCAGCGTGCCGTCGTTGTTGCGGTGGAATTCCGTGCACAGCCGTTGCCAGTGCGACGAGGCCAGCACCACGCCGTTGAAGTCGATGATGGCCACCGGCAGCCCGATCACCTCCAGGTAGCTGGCGAACACGTCGTTCATCTGGCTGAAATCGATCAGTTCGGCCAGCTTGATGTCGGCGCCCCGCGCCGCCTCGCTGGACGCCCGTGCTGTGTTCCACTTGGCGCGCAGCGGATCGCGCATCTGCTTCAGCTGCGACGGGCGTACGAACAGCAGCGGATGCTGCGTCAGGGACGAAGGCGGTTTCATGAAAGGGCTGGTGACTGCAGGTAGATTACAAATTGGAAGTCGCGAGAGTGTAGCGGATTTTCGGGCCCGCGCACCGCAAAATGGGATGCCCCTGTTGTTTGTGCGGTTATTCAGTTACACGGGGAAATGGCGGTGGCGCGAAGGGTGTAATTGCTTCCGGTTCAAGAAATTGATCCAAAATAAGATGTTGCATATAAACAACGGCGGCGTGGCGGGCCGGGCCTGCAAAGAAAAACGGGGAGGGCGCCCGTTGGACGTCCCTCCCCGTGGCGCGGGTGCGCCGCGGCGCGGTCGCGGCTCAGTCGCGAATCTCGAGCGCCCGGTTCAGGCTGAGCGCGGCCAGCGAGCCGACGGCGCCCGACAGCAGGTACAGGCTGACGTAGGCCAGCCCGAAGTGGGCCGACAGCCCCAGCGCCACCAGCGGCGCGAAGCCGGCGCCGACCAGCCAGGCCAGGTCCGAGGTCAGGGCCGCGCCCGTGTAGCGGTATTTGGCCTCGAAGTTGGCCGTCACGGCGCCGGCCGCCTGGCCGTAGGACAGGCCCAGCAGGCAGAAGCCGGTCAGGATGAACACGTTCTGGCCCAGCACGCCGCCATCCATCAGCATCGGCACGAAGCCGCTGAACACGCCGATCGCCACGGCCAGCGCGCCCAGCGTGCTGCGGCGCCCGAAGCGGTCCGCGATCAGGCCCGAGATCACGATGCCGACGGCGGCCAGCGCCGCGCCGCCCATCTGCAGCTGCAGGAAGTCGGCGATCGAGCGGCTCGAATACAGGTTGATCCACGACAGCGGGAACACCGTCACCAGGTGGAACAGCGCGTAGCTGGCCAGCGCGGCCAGCGCGCCGATCAGGATGTTGCGGCCCTGGCTGTGCGACATCTCGATCACATTGGTCGGCTCCAGCTCGCGCTCATCGAGCAGGCGCGAGTATTCGGTGGTCGACACCAGCCGCAGCCGCGCGAACAGGGCCACCACGTTGATGGCGAAGGCCACGTAGAACGGATAGCGCCAGCCCCAGTCGAGGAAGTCGGTGTTGTCGAGCGTGGACAGCAGGAACGAGAACAGGCCGGCGGCCAGGATGAAGCCGACCGGCGCGCCGAGCTGGCCCAGCATGGCGTACCAGCCGCGCTTGTTGGCCGGCGCGTTCAGCGCCAAGAGCGAGGGCAGGCCGTCCCACGAGCCGCCCAGCGCCACGCCCTGGCCCACGCGCAGCACCGACAGCAGCAAGATGGACAGCGGCCCCAGCGTGGCATAGGTGGGCAGGAAGGCGATGCCGGCCGTGGAGGCGCCCAGCAGCACCAGCGCCAGCGTGAGCTTGGTCTCGCGGTTGAACCGTTGTTGTATGTACATGAACGCCAGCGTGCCGAACGGGCGCGCGATGAAGGCGAAGGCGAAGATGGTGAAGGCGTACAGCGTGCCTGCGAGACGACCGTCGAACGGGAAGAAGATGGAGGGGAACACCAGCACGGATGCGATGGCGTAGACGAAAAAGTCGAAATACTCCGAGGCCCTGCCGATCACGACGCCGATGGCGATCTCGCCGGGGGCGATATGCCCGTCGCGCGAATTGATGTTGCGGGCGCCGCTGTCGGTGTGACGCGGAGGATAGTCGACGCGGCCATTGCCGCCGAAGGTAGTCGTATTTGCCATGGTTGTCGTCTCTTAGTCGTTTTGATAGACGGTCACGCCCGTGGGGGTGGGGCAAAGTGTCCAATCGCCAGAGCGAGCCGTTACCGTTACAGTAGCATGTTCTCCACTTTGTGTAACGCATAAAACCGCATGATATCTCCGACCGTTCGTCGCGGACTGATGCTGCTCCCCCTGCTGGCCATGGCCGGCTGTAATACGGTGGTGCTGAATCCTTCCGGTGACATTGCTGCTCAGCAGGGACACCTTGTCGTTGTCGCTACGCTGTTGATGCTGCTGATTATCGTTCCGGTAATCGCACTGACCCTCCTCTTCGCTTGGCGTTATCGCCAGAGCAACACCCAGGCCAAGTATGACCCGGACTGGGACCACTCGACCAAGCTGGAACTGGTGATCTGGGGCGCGCCCCTGCTGATCATCATCGTGCTGGGCCTGCTGACCTGGATCAGCACCCACCTGCTCGACCCGTTCCGTCCGCTCAGCCGCATCGACGCCAACCGCCCCGTGGCCGCCGACGTCAAGCCGCTGGTGGTGCAGGTGGTGGCGCTGGACTGGAAGTGGCTGTTCATCTATCCGGAGCAGGGCATCGCCACGGTCAATGAGCTGGTGACCCCGGTCGACGTGCCGGTGCGCTTCCAGATCACCGCCTCGACCGTGATGAACGCGTTCTACATCCCCGCGCTGGCCGGCCAGATCTACGCCATGCCCGGCATGCAGACCACGCTCAACGCCGTGATCAACAAGCCCGGCGAGTGGGAAGGCTTCTCGGCCAACTACAGCGGCGCCGGTTTCTCGCACATGCGCTTCAAGTACCGCGGCGTGAGCCAGGCCGAGTTCGGCGACTGGATCAAGTCGGCCAAGTCCGCCGGTGGCGAACTGACCCGCGCCAACTACCAGCAGCTGGCCGCGCCCAGCGAGCGCGAGCCGGTGCGCCACTACGGCGGCGTCGAAGCCGAACTGTTCGACCGCGTCGTGAACCGCTGCGTGGCCAATGGCAGCACCTGCATCGCCGCCCAGATGGCCGCCGACGCGCAAAAGAACGCCGCCCCTGAAAAGGATGGCCGCGTGGCCCTGAACGGCGCAGAGATTTGCGTTACCCCTCCTACTTCGCAGAAGACCGACAATGCAAGACCATACTGACCTGACCAAGCTCCTACTCGGCCGGCTGAGCTGGGATGCGATTCCGTTCCATGAGCCCATCCTGCTCGGCACCTTCATCATGGTGGCGCTGGGCGGCGTGGCCGTCCTCGGCCTGATCACCAAATTCCGCCTGTGGGGCCCCCTGTGGCGCGACTGGGTGACCAGCATCGACCACAAGAAGATCGGCATCATGTACATGATCTTCGGCCTCGTGATGCTGCTGCGCGGCTTCGCCGACGCGCTGATGATGCGCGCCCAGCAGGCGCTGTCGTTCGGCGACGCCAACGGCTTCCTGCCGCCGCACCACTACGACCAGATCTTCACCGCCCACGGCGTGATCATGATCTTCTTCGTCGCCATGCCCTTGGTGACGGGCCTGATGAACTACGTGGTGCCGCTGCAGATCGGCGCGCGCGACGTGGCCTTCCCGTTCCTGAACAACTTCTCGTTCTGGATGGCGGTGTTCGGCGGCGGCCTGACCATGGTCTCGCTGTTCGTGGGTGAATTCGCCCGCACCGGCTGGCTCGCCTATCCGCCCCTGTCGGGCATCCTGGCCAGCCCCGACGTGGGCGTGGACTACTACATCTGGTCGCTGCAGATCGCCGGCGTCGGCACGCTGCTGTCGGGCGTGAACCTGATCGTCACCATCGTCAAGATGCGCGCGCCCGGCATGACCATGATGAAGATGCCCGTGTTCACCTGGACCGCGCTGTGCACCAACGTGCTGATCGTGGCCGCCTTCCCGGTGCTGACGGCCGTGCTGGCCATGCTGTCGCTGGACCGCATGTTCGGCACCAACTTCTTCACCAACGACCTGGGCGGCAACGCCATGATGTACGTGAACCTGATCTGGATCTGGGGCCACCCCGAGGTCTACATCCTGGTGCTGCCGGTGTTCGGCATCTTCTCGGAGGTGGTGTCCACCTTCTGCAGCAAGCGCCTGTTCGGCTACACCTCGATGGTCTACGCGACCGTCGTGATCACCGTGCTGTCCTACCTGGTGTGGCTGCACCACTTCTTCACCATGGGGTCGGGCGCCAGCGTCAACTCGTTCTTCGGCATCACCACGATGATCATCTCGATCCCGACCGGCGCCAAGATCTTCAACTGGCTGTTCACCATGTACCGCGGCCGCATCCGTTATGAGCTGCCGATGATGTGGACCGTGTCGTTCATGATCACCTTCGTCATCGGTGGCATGACCGGCGTGCTGCTGGCCGTGCCGCCGGCCGACTTCGTGCTGCACAACTCGCTGTTCCTGATCGCCCACTTCCACAACGTCATCATCGGCGGCGTGGTGTTCGGCCTGTTCGCCGGCATCAACTACTGGTTCCCGAAAGCCTTCGGCTACAAGCTCGACAGCTACTGGGGCAAGTGGTCGTTCTGGCTGTGGAGCATCGGCTTCTACCTGGCCTTCATGCCGCTGTACGTGCTGGGCCTGATGGGCGTGACCCGCCGCATGAGCCACTTCGAGGATCCTTCGCTGCGCATCTGGTTCGTCCTGGCCGCCATCGGCGCCGTGATGATCGCCGGCGGCATCGGTTCGATGCTGATGCAGTTCTACGTGAGCTACAAGAACCGCGCCGCGCTGCGCGACGTGACCGGCGACCCATGGGGCGGCCGCACGCTGGAGTGGTCGACCTCGTCGCCACCGCCGGACTACAACTTCGCGTTCACGCCGCTGGTGCACGACAACGACACCTGGGCCGACATGAAGAAGAACGGCTACCAGCGTCCGCTGAAGGGCTTCGTCGACATCCACATGCCGAAGAACACCGGCGCCGGCTTCATCATCGCCGCCCTGAGCGCCGTGGTGGGCTTCGCCCTGATCTGGAACATGTGGCTGCTGGCCGGCGTGGGCTTCGTCGCGATGATGGCCGCCATCATCACCCACACGTTCAATTACAACCGCGATTACCACATCAAGGCGGACTATGTGACCCGCGTTGAGAACGATCGCACCCGTCTGCTGGAAAGTGCTGCCTGAGATGAACGCTAATATCCCTGCCGGCGCCATGAGCGCCGACCCGAGCGCGCGTTACCACGTGCTCGAGCACCACCCGGAAAACGGCACGCTGCTCGGTTTCTGGATCTACCTGATGAGCGACTGCCTGATCTTCGCCTGCCTGTTCGCCGCCTACGCTGTGCTGGGCCGCAACTACGCGGGCGGCCCGTCGGGCGCCGAGATCTTCGAACTGCCCGTGGTGGCGCTGAACACGGCGTTCCTGCTGCTGTCGTCGATCACCTACGGCTTCGCCATGCTGACCATGGCCAACAAGCAGAAGGGCGCCACCCTGGTGTGGCTGGCCATCACCGGCGTGCTCGGCGCCTGCTTCCTGACCCTGGAACTGCAGGAGTTCGCGCACCTGATCGCCGAAGGCGCCGGTCCGCAGCGCAGCGGCTTCCTGACCTCGTTCTTCGCGCTGGTCGGCACCCACGGCCTGCACGTGACGTTCGGCATCGTCTGGCTGGTCACGCTGATGTTCCAGGTCGTCAAGCACGGCCTGACGCCCGAGAACGGCCGCCGCCTGATGTGCCTGTCGATGTTCTGGCACTTCCTGGACGTGGTCTGGATCGGCGTGTTTACCTTTGTCTACCTGATGGGAGTGCTGCCATGAGCGACCACAATCACCACGGCCACGGCCACGACGGCCACGGCCACCATGGTCACGACGACCACGCCAGCCACGGCAGCCTGAAGACCTACGCGATCGGTTTCATCCTGTCCGTGATCCTGACGGCGATCCCGTTCTGGATGGTGATGCACAAGGTGTTCGACAAGTCGAGCACCACCGCCTTCGTCATCCTGGCCATCGCGGCGGTGCAGATCGTGGTCCACATGGTCTACTTCCTGCACATGAACGCGAAGGCGGAGGGCGGCTGGAACATGCTGGCGCTGCTGTTCACGACCATGCTGCTGGTGGTCATGCTGAGCGGTTCGATCTGGGTCATGTACCACCTGAACCACAACATGATGCCTGGCATGGCCCAGGACGTGGGCACGGTCGTGCAGAAAATGCGCGACATGCCATGATGGAAACTGCCGGACGGCGGGGCCGGCCCGCCATGCGCCTCGCATGGCTGGCCGGCGCCGCGCTGATGTGCGCCGGTTTCCTGGCGCTGGGCTGCTGGCAGTTGTGGCGCCTGCAATGGAAACTGGACCTCATCGACCGGGTCAACCAGCGCGTGCATGCGGCGCCGGTGCCCGCGCCCGGCCCCTCCCTGTGGCCGCACCTGTCGGCCACGGGCGACGAATACCTGCGTATCTCGGCGGCCGGCACCTGGCTGGCCGCCTACTCCACCCGCGTCCAAGCCTCCACCGAGCGGGGCAGCGGCTTCTGGCTGCTCACCCCCCTGTGCCGTCCCGACGGCACCATCCTGCTGATCAACCGTGGCTTCGTGCCGGCCCGTCCCGGCGACTACGCGCCCGCCGCGCCCGCGCGCGCCACGCCCGACGCCTGCCGGCCCCATGGCGCGGGGCCCGACGACGCGGCCGTCACCGGCCTGCTGCGGCTGTCCGAGCCGCGCGGCAGCGTGCTGCGTTACAATGACGCCGCCACCAGCCGCTGGTACTCGCGCGATGTGGACGCCATCGGCGCAGCGCACCGCCTGCGCCGCGTGGCCCCGTATTTCGTCGACGCCGAGGCGGCTGCGGGCGGCGCCACGCCCGATGGCGAGCACCCCGTGGGCGGGCTGACCGTGATTTCCTTCCGCAACGACCATCTGGTGTATGCGCTCACCTGGTTCGCGCTCGCCCTGATGGCATTGGGCGCCTGCCTGTTGCTGACGCGAGACAAATGGAAACGCCGTGATGGAGAAAAGACATGATGGTCGGGCCCGGGAAACCGGCTTGACCGAGCGCTGGAACGCCGCCATGAGCGGGCCCCGCGCGCCCGGACATAAAAACATGCTGTTGCTGATCCAGCTGCGCTGGATCGCCGTGGCGGGGCAGGTGACGACGATCGTCATCGCCGCCATCGTGTTCGGCGTGCAGCTGCCGCTGCCCTACATGCTGGAAGTGGTGGCCTGCCTGGTCGGCTTCAACGTCGCCAGCCACCTGCGCTGGAGCGAACAGCAGGAGGTCACCAACAGCGAACTGTTCCTGTCGCTGCTGGTGGACGTGATCAGCCTCACGGCCCAGCTCTACCTGAGCGGCGGCACCAACAACCCGTTCGCCTTCCTCTACCTGTTGCAGGTGATCCTGAGCGCCGTGCTGCTGCGCGGCTGGGCCACCTGGATCATCGTGCTGGCCACCAGCGTGTGCCTGGCCGGGCTGGCCCTGTTCGCCAAGCCGCTGCCGCTGCAACTGGACCACAGCCGCGGCATCTTCAGCCTGTACGTGCAGGGCCTGCTGCTGTGCTTCGCGCTGGACGCGGCGCTGCTGGTGTTCTTCATCCGCCGCATCACCAACAACCTGCGCGCCGGCGACGCCAAGCTGGCCGCGCTGCGCCAGCGGGCCGCCGAGGAGGAGCACATCGTGCGCATGGGCCTGCTCGCCTCGGGCGCCGCGCACGAACTGGGCACGCCGCTGGCCACCTTGTCCGTGATCCTCGGCGACTGGCGCCGCATGCCCGCCGTCAGCAAGAATCCCGACCTGCTGGACGACATCACGGAGATGCAGACCCAGCTCCAGCGCTGCAAATCCATCGTCAGCGGGATTCTGCTGTCGGCCGGCGAGGCGCGCGGCGAATCGTCGGTGCGCACCACCATCCACACCTTCCTCGACCAGCTGACGGCCGATTGGCGGGCCAGCCGCCCGGTCGCCGCGTTCGACTATTACAACCGCATCGGCGAGGATCTGCCGGTGGTGTTCGACTCGGCCCTCAAGCAGATGATCTGCAACGTGCTCGACAACGCGCTCGAAGCGTCGCCCGAGTGGCTGAGCTTCGTCGCCACGCGCGAAGGCGACATGCTGGTCATGTCCGTGTCCGACAGCGGCCCCGGTTTCGCGCCCGAGATCCTGGCCCAGTTCGGCAAGCCCTACAATTCGAGCAAGGGCCGGCCCGGTGGCGGGCTGGGCTTGTTCCTGGCCGTGAACGTGGCCCGCACGCTGGGCGGCACGGTCGAAGCGCGCAACCGGCCGCAAGGCGGCGCGTCGGTGCAAATGCGGCTGCCGCTGGCCGCGCTGCTGTTGGAAGAGGAGTCGGCCGATGCCGAATGAACGACTGTTACTGATCATCGAAGACGACGCCGCGTTCGCGCGCACCCTGAGCCGCTCGTTCGAGCGGCGCGACTACACGGTGCTGCTGGCCGCCAACCAGGAGGAGGCGGCCGCGCTGCTGGAGCAGCACAACCCCGGCTACGCCGTGGTCGACCTCAAGCTGAAGGGCAACTCCTCGGGGCTGGCCTGCGTGCAGATGCTGCACCAGCACGACGAGGACATGCTGATCGTGGTGCTGACCGGCTTCGCCAGCATCAACACGGCGGTCGAGGCGATCAAGCTGGGCGCCTGCCAGTACCTGGCCAAGCCGTCCAACACGGACGACATCGAAGCCGCCTTCGGCCACGTGGCCGGCAGCGCGGAGATCGAAGTGACGGCCCGCTCCACGTCGATCAAGACGCTGGAGTGGGAGCGCATCCACGCCGTGCTGGCCGAGACCGACTTCAACATCTCCGAGACAGCGCGCCGCCTCGGCATGCACCGGCGCACGCTGGCGCGCAAGCTGGAAAAGCAGCGGGTGAAGTAGACAGACCTGAAATTCGGTATTCGCTGTAACAATTCCAATTCGGTGTCAGGTCTGTCATTTGGACAGGCAGCGCACAGCTTTGCGTTTCCTCAAGGGGCGGGCACTCGCGGCATAACCGCGCGTGCGCCCGTCAGCCTTCATTCCCTCCATGCATTTCCGGCAGCGCGGTGCGCGCCACCTTTGCCGGGTCCAGCTCGACGAACGCCTCGCACACATCAATCAGCGCCTGGAACCGTTCCGCCCCAAATGCCTGCTCGATGTGCTCGTACTGTCCCAATATCAGCGGCAGCAACTGCGCCACGACCTCGCGTCCCTGGGCGTCGAGCCGCACCATGACGCGGCGTTTGTCGCCGGCGACGGGGCGGCGCACCACCAGTCCGCCCTTTTCCATGCGTGCCAGCACGCCGGTCATGCTGGCGCTGACCATGCCGCATTGCCGGCATAGTTCGCGCGGTTCCAGCGCGCCGTGTTCGGCCAGTCCGCGCAGGATGCGCCACTGTTGCTCCGAGATGCCGAACTGGTGCAGCAGCGGCCGGAAATACTGCATCAGGCTTTCCCTGGTCCGTCCGATGAGCTGAGGCAAATCGGGAAACGGGATCGGGCTATTCATCGGTGCTCCATGTAATGTTGAGGGTTTTGCTCAAGTATATCAGTTGACTGAGAGCAAGTTACATGCTGTAATCACTAATATGTTAGTAGTTCACAAGGCTACAGACGCTATACCTCCGTTGTCTCCGCGACCGTCCCCCATGGTCGCGCCCAACCCGGTGTGATGCGCGCCATCCGTGCGCCCGCGACACCCGTTCACGCCGCTTTGGCGCCTTCAAGAACTGATCGAGTAGAAAACATGTTGCTAAATAACCTCAAAGTGGGCACCCGCCTGACCATCGGCTTTTTTGGGCTGATCCTGCTGCTGGCCGGCGTGACGGTGCTGGGCGTGACGCGCCTGAGCGCGCTGAACGAGAGCACGGAACTGATCGTCAAGGACCGTTACCCCAAGGTCGCCATCGCCAACAAGATTTTGCAGGGTATCAGCGGCAGCGCGATCACCTTGCGCGACTTGTTGCTGACCGACGATCCGCGGCAGATCAAGAATGACCTCGATTCCATCGAAGCCATCCGCGTCGAGGTCAGCGCCGATATCGCGCTGCTGGACAAGCTGTTGTCCACGCCCAAGGGGCGGGAAATTTTTGCCCAGCTGGTGCAGGCGCGCGGCGACTACCGTGTCAGCCAGGATGCGTTTCTTCAACAGCTCGCGGCCGGCAACAAGGAACAAGCGACCGCGATCTTGCGCGGCGAGTTGCTGCGCAAGCAGAAGGTGTACTTTGCCCAGGTCGAGAACCTCATCAAGCTGGGCAGCCAGCTGATGGAAAAGAGCGGCGCCGAGGTGGCGCACGAATACAGCAGCGGCGCGACCATCATGCTGACGCTGGCCGGGCTGGCGATGGTGCTGGGCACCGGCTTTAGCTATGTGGTCAGCAACAGCATCACCCGGCCGCTGCGACGGGCCGTCGAGATCGCCCGCACGGTGGCGTCCGGTGACCTGAGCAGCCGCATCGAAGTCCATTCGCGCGATGAAACCGGGCAGCTGATGCAGGCGCTGCACGACATGAACGCCAGCCTGACGCGGCTGGTCGGCGAGGTGCGCCACGGCACCGAGGCGATCGCCGCCGCCACGGCCGACATCGCGGAAGGCAACCAGGATCTGTCGGCCCGCACCGAGCACCAGGCCAGTTCGCTGGAGGAGACGGCCTCGTCGATGGAGGAATTGACGGCCACCGTGCACCAGAACACCGACAACGCGCGGCTGGCCAATGAGCTGGCCGCTTCGGCCTCGGCCGTCGCCGTGCAGGGCGGCGAGGTGGTGAGCCAGGTGGTCGACACCATGGCAGCCATCCACACCGCGTCCAACAACATCGTCGACATCATCAGCGTGATCGACGGCATCGCCTTCCAGACCAACATCCTGGCGTTGAATGCGGCCGTGGAGGCGGCGCGCGCGGGCGAGCAGGGACGCGGTTTCGCCGTGGTGGCGGGTGAAGTGCGCAACCTGGCCCAGCGCTCCGCCACGGCGGCCAAGGAGATCAAGGTCCTGATCGACGATTCGGTGCAGCAGGTCGATGCCGGTGGCAAGCTGGTGGAGCGGGCCGGGAGCACGATGGCCGACGTCGTCGACAGCGTCAAGCGCGTCGCCGGCATCATGGGCGAGATCGGCGCGGCCAGCCATGAGCAGAGCCTTGGCATAGGCCAGGTGCACCAGGCCATCAGTGAGATGGACCAGGTGACGCAGCAGAATGCCGCGCTGGTCGAGGAGGCCGCCGCCGCCGCCGAGGCGTTGCGGGAGCAGGCGGCCCATCTGACGCAGATGGTCAGCGTGTTCAAGCTGGCCGGCCAGGCGACGCCGGCGCCGGTGCAACTGGCCGCGCGTGCGCGTCCGGCGCCGACCCTGATCCGGCCGGCACGGTTGGAGGAATCGTGGGAGGCGTTCGAATAGCGGATCGCCGCACGAACGACCTTCTCCGCACGGAATTGGTGCAAGCTAACCAAGCCAGTGCGGGAAGTTGACTCAAAGCATGGTTAACTGAACATAAACGCTGGCACGCATATTGCTCATCAGTAAGGGTCGTCACTTGATTACCCTACCATGCCTGATTGCATCGCCCCGACAGGATTGTCCGCCAGCCACAGCGCCTGGCAGGCCAGTCTCGCGCTCGGATTTGCCGACGATGCCGGCACCACCCGCCTGACCGACAATACGCACTGCGGCCCGCTGCGGGTGCAAAAGCCGCTGTACCCGGAAGGCGGCGCCGTGTGCCACGCCATCATCATCCATCCACCGGGCGGCGTGGTCGGGGGCGACCAGCTTTCCATCACCGCCACCGTGGGCGCGCATGCGCACGCCTTGCTGAGCACGCCCGGCGCGGCCAAGTGGTACAAGGCCAACGGCAGGCGCTCGCGCCAGCAACTGCGGCTGGACGTGGAACAGGGCGCGTCGCTCGAATGGCTGCCGCAGGAAGCCATCTTCTTCGACCAGGCCGACGTGGCGCTGGAACAGACCATCACCCTGGCGGCCGACGCCCGCTACATCGGCTGCGACATCGTGTGCATGGGCCGGCGCGCGTCGGGCGAGACCTTCGCCACCGGCCGCGTGGCGCAGCGCACCCGCATCCACCGCGACGACAAATTGATCTGGTGGGAGCAGGGCGCGCTCAATGGCGGCCGGCTCGATAGCCCGCTTACGCTCAATGGCCACACCGTCTGCGCCACGCTGATCGCCATCGGCCCGCCGCTGCCCGCTTCCGTGCTGGCGGACTTGCGCGCCGCGCTGGCGGACGAGGCCTGGTTCGGCATCACGCAAACCAAGGGCGTGCTGGTGGCGCGCCATCTAGGCGACGACAGCGAGGCGGCCCGCCGCATCATGCTCACCGTGTGGCGCGCCGTGCGCCCCCATCTGCTCGGGCGCGAGGCCGTCACGCCGCGCATCTGGCAAACCTGAACTGGAACCGTCATGGACCTGACCCCACGCGAAAAAGACAAGCTGTTGATCTTCACGGCCGGCCTGCTGGCCGAGCGCCGCCTCGCGCGCGGCCTGAAGCTCAATTATCCGGAGGCGATCGCCCTCATCACCTGCGCCATCATGGAAGGCGCGCGCGATGGCAGGACGGTGGCCCAGCTGATGTCGGACGGCGCCAGGATCCTGACCCGCGCCGACGTGATGGAGGGCGTGCCCGAGATGATCCCCGATATCCAGGTCGAGGCCACGTTCCCGGACGGGAGCAAGCTGGTGACCGTGCATCACCCGATCCCGTGAGCGGGCCGACGATCTCGGCCCGCTCTCCGCGCGCGGCGGCCCACCCGGCCGCCGACGTGCACTTTTTTTGTCATTTTTAAGGAGCCCTTCATGATCCCAGGCGAATATCTGCTCGAAGAGGGCGCAATCGGATTGAACACGGGACGCGAGACGGCCACGGTGGTGGTCCAGAATCGTGGCGACCGGCCGATACAGGTCGGTTCGCATTTCCATTTTTTCGAGGCCAATTCCGCGCTGGCGTTCGAGCGCTGGAAGGCGTATGGCATGCGCCTCAATATCGCGGCCGGCACCGCCGTCCGTTTTGAACCGGGCCAGCAGCGCACCGTTGAACTGGTCAGACTGGCCGGCGACCAGGAGGTCTATGGCTTCAACGGCGCGGTGCAGGGCAAACTGAAATCCTCTCCACCCAGGAGCTGACATGGCGACCATTTCGCGCCAGGCCTACGCGGAGATGTTCGGTCCCACCAAGGGGGACCGCATCCGGCTGGCCGACACCGAGTTGTTCATCGAGATCGAGCACGATTACGCCACCTATGGCGAGGAAGTGAAGTTCGGCGGCGGCAAAGTGATCCGCGACGGCATGGGCCAGTCGCAGCGCGTGCACGCGCACGTGATGGACACCGTCATCACCAACGCCGTCATCGTCGACCACTGGGGCATCGTGAAGGCCGACATCGGCCTGAAGGACGGCATGATCGCCGCCATCGGCAAGGCCGGCAATCCCGACATCCAGCCCGACGTGACGATGGCCATCGGCGGCGCCACCGAGATCATCGCGGGCGAGGGCATGATCGTCACGGCCGGCGGGGTCGACACCCACATCCACTTCATCTGCCCGCAGCAGATCGAGGAGGCGTTGATGAGCGGCGTGACGACCATGATCGGCGGCGGCACCGGCCCGGCGGCCGGCACCTCGGCCACCACCTGCACGCCGGGCCCGTGGCATCTGCACGCGATGCTGGGCGCGGCCGACGCATTCCCCATGAACCTGGGCTTCCTCGGCAAGGGCAATGTGAGCCTGCCGGCGCCGCTGGAGGAGCAGGTGCGGGCCGGCGCCATCGGCCTCAAACTGCACGAGGACTGGGGCAGCACCCCGGCCGCCATCGACAACTGCCTGTCCGTGGCCGACCGCATGGACGTGCAGGTGGCCATCCACACCGACACCCTGAACGAGGGCGGCTTCCTGGAAAACACGCTGGCCGCGTTCAAGGACCGCACCATCCACACCTTCCACACGGAGGGCGCGGGCGGCGGCCACGCGCCCGACATCATCGCGGCGGTGGGGCAGGGCAACGTGCTGCCGTCGTCCACCAATCCCACCCGCCCGTTCACCGTCAACACGCTGGACGAGCACCTGGACATGCTGATGGTGTGCCACCACCTGGACGCGGCCATCGCCGAGGACGTGGCGTTCGCCGAGTCGCGCATCCGGCGCGAGACCATCGCCGCCGAGGACATCCTGCACGACCTGGGCGCGATCTCGATGATGTCGTCCGATTCGCAGGCCATGGGCCGCGTGGGCGAGGTGATCATGCGCACCTGGCAGACGGCGCACAAGATGAAGACGCAGCGCGGCCCGCTGGCGCCCGACACGGCCCGCAACGACAACTTCCGCGTCAAGCGCTACGTGGCCAAATACACGATCAATCCGGCCATCACCCACGGCATCGCGCACGCGGTCGGCTCGCTGGAAGCGGGCAAGATCGCCGACCTGGTGCTGTGGAAGCCGGCCTTCTTCGGCGTCAAGCCGTCGCTGATCCTCAAGGGCGGCATGATCGCGGCGGCGCAGATGGGCGACCCGAACGCCTCCATCCCCACGCCGCAGCCGGTGCACTACCGGATGATGTTCGGCGCCTTCGGCGGCGGGCTGAAAAAATCGTTCACCTTCGTCTCGCAGGCCGCGTTCGACGCCGGCATCGGCGAGCAGCTCAAATTGAACAAGACGCTGATCGTGGCGAAAAACATGCGCGCGCTGCGCAAGACCGACATGATCCACAACGGCGCCACCCCGGTGATGGAGGTCGATCCCGAAACCTATGAAGTGCGCGCCGACGGCGAGCTGCTGGTGTGCGAGGCGGCGGCCGTGCTGCCGATGGCGCAGCGCTACTTCCTGTTCTGAACCGTCGAGGAATCCATGCTGACATTGCATACCAAACTGCCGCCGTCCGGCACCGCCGCCATCGCGGCCCAGCTGGTGCTGCCGTACGAGCTGCGCGAGAAGTGCCGCCTGCGCGCAACGCTGAGCACGGGCGAGGAGGTGGCCGTGTACACCGTGCGCGGCACCGTGCTGCGCGACGGCGACCTGCTGACGGGCGAGGACCGGCGCGTGGTGCGGGTGGTGGCCGCCGCCGAGCCGACCTACAAGGTCACCTGCGCCGACGCGCACGCGCTGCTGCGCTGCGCCTTCCACCTGGGGAACCGGCACACGCAGGCGCAGGTGGGCGACGGCTTCCTGCGCATCCGCGCCGACGCCGTGCTGAAGGAGATGCTGGCCGGCCTGGGCGCGACGGTGGAGGAGCAGATGGCGGCGTTCGAGCCGGAGTCGGGCGCCTACGGGGGCGGCCACGGCCACCACGACCATCATCCGCTGGCGCCGGTGCCGCTGCGCCAGAAGATACACCGTCCGGGCGACCCGGCATGATCTCCGCGTCCGCCCTGTTGCATCTGCTGCAGTTCGCCAGTCCGGCCTTGCCGATCGGCGCGTACAGCTATTCGCAGGGGCTGGAGGCGGCGCTGGAGTGCGGCCTGGTGCGCGACGCGGCCAGCGCGCGCGCGTGGATCGCGCGCCATCTGCACGAGGTGATGGCGCAGTGGGAGGCGCCCGTGTGCTGGCGTTTGATGCAGGCCTACGCGCGCCGCGACGTGCAGGCCGTGGCCGAATGGACCGAGCGCCTCCTCGCCTCGCGCGACAGCGCCGAGTTCCGCGCCGAGACCATCCAGATGGGCTATTCGCTGGCCCAGCTGATCGCGCAACTGGACATCGCGGACCCGGACCTGCTGGCGCTGATGCGATGCGCGCCGGACGTGCCGCTGCCGTCTGCCTATGCGTGCGCCGTGGTGGCGCTGGCGATACCGCACGCGGCGGCGCTGCAGGCGATGCTGTTCGCCTGGGCCGAGAACCAGGTGCTGGTGTGCGTGAAGTCCGTGCCGCTGGGGCAGGTGGCGGGGCAGCGCATGCTGCTGTCGCTGCGTCCCGAGCTGGAGGCGGCCGCGCGCCACGCGCAGACCGTGGCCGACGACGACATGGGCAACTGGGCGCCCGGCCTGTCGCTGCTGTCGATGCGCCACGAGGCGCAGTACAGCCGGCTGTACCGATCCTGATTTGTGAAAGAGAGAACCGACATGACAACCACCACTTCCGACCCGCTGCGCGTGGGCATAGGCGGCCCCGTAGGTTCGGGCAAGACGGCGCTGTGCGAGATGCTGTGCAAGGGCATGCGCGACCAGTACGACATGGCCGTCATCACCAACGACATCTACACCAAGGAGGACATGGAGATCCTGCTGCGCGCCGACGCGCTGCCGGCCGAACGGCTGATGGGCGTGGAGACGGGCGGCTGTCCCCACACGGCCATCCGCGAGGACGCCTCGATCAACCTGGAAGCGATCGCGCGCATGCAGGCCGACTTCCCCGACCTCGACCTGATCCTGGTGGAGTCGGGCGGCGACAACCTGGCCGCCACCTTCAGCCCCGAGCTGTCGGACCTGACCATCTACGTGATCGACGTGGCCGGCGGCGAGAAGATCCCGCGCAAGGGCGGTCCCGGCATCACGCGCTCCGATCTGCTCATCATCAACAAGACGGACCTGGCGCCATATGTGGGCGCCAATCTCGACATCATGGCGCAGGACGCCAAGCGCATGCGCGGCGCGCGCCCCTTCCTGTTCACCAATCTGCGCAGCGGGGAGGGCGTGCAAGCCGTGATCGCCTTCATCCGCGAACAAGGTTTGCTGGAACCACATCATCCCATCGCAAAGGAGCTCACATGAAGCATATCAAGCCATTATTGGCCGGCGCGCTGGCGCTGGCGTGCCTACCCGCGTTCGCCCATCCGGCCGCCGCCGCCCACGGGCATGGCTTCGCGGCCGGATTCATCCACCCGTTCACGGGACTGGACCACGTGCTGGCGATGCTGGCCGTGGGCATCTGGAGCGTGCGTCAGCCGCATGCGCGCGCGCTGCCGCTGGCCTTCCTGGCCATGCTGTTCATCGGCGTGGTGACGGGCGTGGCGGGGCTGGAGATCCCGCAACTGGAGACGGGCATCGCGCTGACCGTGGTGGTGATGGGCGTGTTGATCTTCATGGCGGCCCGTTTGCCGACGGCACTCGGCGCGCTGCTGCTAGGCGCGTTCGCGATCCTGCACGGCAACGCGCATGGCCATGAACTGCCGCAGGTGGCCAGCGCCATGGGCCTGCTGGTCGCCAGCGCGTTGCTGCTGGAGGCGGGCCGGCTGCTGGGCCGCGTCAGCCCGGCGTTGCTGCTCAAGCTGGCCGGCGCCATGATCGCGGCGGCCGGCGTCATGCTGGCGGCGGCGGCGGCAGCGTCGTCGCTGGTCTGAGCCCGCGGCGCGGCGCTTACTTGCCGCGCGGCTCGTGGCGGCGCTCGGACAGCACGATCGGCGCCGCCTTTTCTGGATAGAGGCCGAGGTGGCCTTCGTAGCCGGCGCGGATGGCGGCCATGTCGGTTGCCTCGTCGCCCGTCAGGTGCACATGGTCCACCAGACCCAGCGTCTTGTTCGGGTAATCGATGTAGACCAGGGCCAGCGGCACTTTCGCCTCCAGCGCCAGGTGGTAGAAGCCGCTCTTCCAGTTGGGGCGGTAGCCGCGCGTGGCTTCCGGCGTGATGCCGACCCAGTACCAGTCGGCCGCGTGCATGCGCGCCGCCTGCGACTTGATGGTGCCGCTGGGCGTGCCCCGTTCCACCGGCTCGCCGCCCAGCCAGCGGAACCATTTGCCCAGCGGCGTCCTGAACAGCGAATCCTTGGCCAGCCAGCGGAACGGCAGGTCGAGCGCCCATTTGCCCAGCAGGCCGATGGGGAAGTCCCAGTTCGACGTGTGCGGATAGATCACGGCGATGCCGCGCGGACCCGGCAGCGGCCGGTACAACATGCGCCAGCCGAACAGGCCCAGCAGGCGCAGCGAGGTGCGCTGGCGCCACGTGGGCAGATCACTGGGCCGCAAAAGATAGTCGGTCATGCTCGTCACCCCGTCGTTTTTATAATTTGTTTTAATTTCACTATTGACAGGCTGGCATATCGCTAGTCAAAAAATCCGCCCGCATTCTATCCGGGCAGGGCCGGGGCGGCAAGCGGTTCAACGCGCCAGCGCAGCCGGGACCGCCTTATCAAGGGAACAATAGGACGCTTTCCCGGTCAAAACAAGTCACGCCGCTCAAGGTGGGCGGCGCCACTTCCTGTTCGGGGGGCAAATGACTGCGACGCCCATACTATCCGTGGCCGTGGGCGACCGGGGCGTGCTGGGCGCGGCGGAGGCCGCCTTACCGGGCTGGACGCTCTGTCCCGTGGCCGGCCTGGCCGAAGCGCGCCGCGCCTTGCGCCTGCGCCCGGTCCCGGTCGGCTTGCTGCTGTTCGACGCCGCGCCGTGCGGCGAAGACGCGCTCGACGCCTTCCTGCGCGAGCACTGGTACATGCTGTGGATCGCCGTGTTCCACCCGCCGGCGCTGGACATGCCGGCGTGGCGCCGGCTGGTGCAGGAGCATTGCTGGGACTTCCACACCTGGCCGCTGGACCCGGCGCGCCTGTGCCACTCGCTCGGCCATGCGCAGGGCATGGCCGCGTTGCGCGGCGGCCCGCCGGGCGGCGAGGGCCGGGGCGCGCCGGGTTCGCCCGGGCCGGAGGGCGGGGCAGGCGCGGCGCCGGACGGCGCGCTGACGGGGCACAGCGCGGCCATCGTCCGGCTGCGGGCGCAGATCGGCAAGGTGGCCGGCGCCGGCGCACCCGTGCTGATCTGGGGCGAGAGCGGCAGCGGCAAGGAGCTGGTCGCCAAGGCCGTGCATCTGCGGTCGGCGCGCGCGGCCGGGCCGTTCGTGCCCGTCAACTGCGGCGCCATGCCGGCCAGCCTGATCCAGTCCGAACTGTTCGGTTATGAACGCGGGGCGTTCACCGGCGCCGCGCGCGACAAGCGGGGCCTGATCGAGTCGGCCGCCGGCGGCTCCCTGTTCCTCGACGAGATAGGCGATCTGCCGATGGAATTGCAGGCCAACCTGCTGCGCTTCCTGCAGGAGGGCACCATTTGCCGGGTGGGGGCGACCCGCAGCCTGGAGGTCGACGTGCGCGTGATCGCCGCGTCGCACGTGCAGTTGCAGCAGGCGGTGCAGCGCGGCGCGTTCCGCGAGGACTTGTACTACCGCCTCAATGTGCTGGCGCTGGACGTGCCGCCGCTGCGCGAGCGGCGCGACGACGTGGCGGCGCTGGCCGAGCACTTCTTCCATCTGTATGCGGCCGAACGCGCGCCGCGCCTGCGCGGGTTCAGCGCGCGGGCCATGCGTCTGCTGCGCGAGCATGACTGGCCCGGCAATGTGCGGGAACTGATCAACCGGGTCCGGCGCGCCATGGTGATGGCCGAGGGCCGGTTGATCTCCGGCCCCGACCTGGGACTGGCCGACGCCGCCGCGCCGCCGGACGGCGCGCCGCTGGGCGATGCCCGCAGCCGCGCCGAGCGCGATGCCATCGACGCCACCCTGTCGCGGGCCGGCTGCAACATGACGGTCGCCGCGCGCGAACTGGGGGTGTCGCGCATGACGCTGTACCGGCTGCTGGCCAAGCATGGCATCGCGCCGCCGTCGCGGGCCGGCCAGCCTTAGCCTGTCACCCGTGCGTTACAGCTTGCTCCCGGAAATTTTTCCGACGCCGGAACCAGCGCGGCGCTGCCGGACCTTGGCGCCGGGCCGGTGAACGGTGCCGTCGCGTCCGCCGGCCCCTGTCACATGGATGAGACTAATCGGGGCGCAATAGGGTGCGGCGCAGGCGTCGCCGGCCGTATTCATCGTCAATTTGTTCTTGCTTTTCAACGGGTTGCGGTCCCGGGGGCGGCTGGTGGCATCAAGCTTGCGATGACTGGCAGGCCGGGGCCATGCCGGTCCGGTGAGCAAGTTACCGATTAACCCTAGGAAGCCAGGAAACAGCCATGAAAAGAACTCTGATCAGTACAGCCATCGCGCTCGCGTTCAGCGTCAGCGCGTATGCCCAGACGACACCGCCCACCGTATCGACGGCCCAATCGGGCGCCGGCGCGATCGCCAACGACAATGCCAGCGCCACCCAGGACAGCAGCAGCAACCGCAACAACGACAGCAGCAATAAAAACAGCAACAACAACAGTTCCGGCGGCGCGGCCGCCAGCGCGGTGGGCGCCGTGTCGGCCAACAACGGGGCCACCGCCAGCTCCGCGTTCAGCAATTCGTTCAATAATTCGAACGCCACGGCCACCAGCAACCTCAATGGCTCGGTCAGCAACAACAGCGTGCAGAACATCGGCAATACGGCCAGCAACGCCGGCAACAGCACGGGCGGCGGCGCGGCTGGCGGCACGGGCGGTGCAGGCACGGGCGGCATGGTCACCGCCAGCGGCGGCGCGGGCGGCGGTGCGGGCGGCGGCAACGGCGCGGCCGGCGGCGTCGGCGGCACGGCCACCAACGGCAGCGCCACCAATGGCGACGCCTACGGTGGCGGCGCCAGCGGTGGCGCCGGTGGCGCGGGCGGGGTCGCGTCCAATGCGTCGAGCGGCGCGGGTGGCGCGGGCGCGGCCGGCGGGGCCGGCGGCGCTGGCGGCAACGCCGGCACCGCCAGCGGCGGCGTGGGCGGCATGGGCGGTGCCACCGGCATGGCCACGGGCGGCGCCGGCGGCAACGCGGGCGGCTCGACCGGCGGCGCCGGCGGCAATACCGGCATGGCCAATGGCGCCAATGGCGGCATGGGCGGCAGCACGGGCAACGCCGGTGGTGGCGCCGGCGGTGGCGGTGGCGCCGGCGGTCTTGGCGGGGCGGGCGCGGCCGGTGGCGGCGCCGGCGGCGGCACCTCCACGGCCAGCAATACGCCGGGCGCGGGCGGCGCCAGCTCGGGCGGCGCCAGCGCCACCAACAACCATGGCACCTCGGGCGAGACCACGCCAGGCACGCCGCCCAGCCAGGCGGCCAGCGCCTCGACCGGCAACAGCACCGGCGGCGGCGCCACCTCCGGTGACAGCAACAGCACGGCGGGCGCATCCAGCGGCGGAGCAGGCGGCGCGGGTGCGGCCGGCGGCGCGGGCGGGGCGGGCGCGGCCGGTGCCGCCGGCAGTAACACGGCTGGCGCAGGCGCGGCTGGCGGCAGCGCCACCAGCGGCGCGGGCGGTGCCGGCGCGGGCGTGAGCAATACGGCCGGCGTGGGTGCGGCGGCGGCCAGCGGCGCCGGTGGCGCGGGTGCGGCCGGCGGCAACGGCAGCACCATGGGCCTGTCTCTTCTACACATTTGACGCTGCCGACGATGAGGCCTGCGCGTAGA
>NZ_JBXANP010000023.1:0-5425 GCF_058801745.1 Rugamonas sp. GW822-FHT03B10
CTGCCGTGCCACGCGATTTCGGCGTTACACGGCATGTCGCCTGACGTCAAATTCCACACGAAACGGCATAGAGCCGATTCAAGATCCATGGACTGGAATCGCTGAGCATAAGCAATCCTAATCCAAGGGGAATTGTGATAAGGCCGACAAGCAAATAGACTGGTAAAGCCAATATCGCCATCGCTGCGACTAAAATCATCGCTCGCAACTGTCCGGACTTGCATATGAATAGTTTCCCTGATGCGTTAGACGGAATCATCCATTCTCTCTCAGTCATCGCAAAAAAGGGTGAGGCGGTGAAATCTCAACACCGATACGCCAAAGGATGCGCAAATCCGGCGGCTCATAATTACAGCGCCACATCCCGGTGTTTCTTAAGATTGCGAGTGATTGTCCACGTCGGGTCTGGAATGTCATACAAAAATAAAATGGTTGCCATCAGGACACTATACTATACGCAACATTGCCAAAATGCGCACTTTGTAACGTCGGATGGCAGCCACTGCCCGAACACGCTCACATTGAATTGCAGGCGTGAAATACAGCCTAGAATCTGAAGCAATGCGCCTGCTGCGCGTCACTGCGCATGAGCGGCGTAGTCAACACCACGGAAGTCTCACGTTGACATTCCAGCAGCACATTCCTGGTCTCCTCGACACCCTCGTCGACAAATCCCCGCTTCCAAGCTCGTCCGATTGCGACGACGAACGCATTGTCGGGCACTCGTGGGTTGATCACCACGATGTCTCTGCCCTTAGAACCTGCACCTGCGTCCGGATTCAATATCGCGGGACTTCTCCGTTGACTTGAATGGACGAAGAATGCGCCGTCGGATGCAGTGAATTGATTTAAATTTTGCGGGTTCAGGGCATCCGTCTTTAGTCCTTGGGCGACCGCCGACGAGGCGATCAGGACTGATATGGCGATCAGAGCGGCGTTTATCATTCTCAAGCTGACCACCTTGGCCGTTCACAGCTTAAAACGATCCGGGCAGCAATATGTTCTGGTCCACCTGCTGCACATCGCGCAGCCCGCAAAACGCCATCGTCAAATCGAGCTCGTTGCGGATGATCTCCAGGCACTTGGTGACGCCCTGCTCGCCCATCGCGCCCAGCCCGTACAGGAACGGGCGGCCGATGTAGACCCCGCGCGCGCCCAGCGCCAGCGCCTTGATCACGTCCTGGCCGGAGCGGATGCCGCCGTCCATGTGCACTTCGATCCGCTTGCCCACCGCTTCCACTATGGCCGGCAGCGCGCCGATCGACGATTGCGCGCCGTCGAGCTGGCGTCCACCGTGGTTGGAGACGATCAGCGCGTCGGCGCCGCTCTCGACCGCCAGCCGCGCGTCTTCCGCATCCATGATGCCTTTGATGATCAGCTTGCCGCCCCAGCGCTGCTTGATCCACTCGACATCCTTCCACGACAGGCTCAGGTCGAACTGCTGGTTGGTCCACGCCGACAGCGACGACATGTCCGACACCGACGAGGCGTGGCCGACGATGTTGCCGAAGCTGCGCCGGCGCGTGCCCGCCATGCCCAGACACCAGCGCGGCTTGGTGGCCATGTTGACGATGTTGGCCAGCGTCAGCTTGGGCGGCGCCGACAGGCCGTTGCGCAAGTCCTTGTGGCGCTGGCCCAGCACCTGCAAATCCAGCGTCAGCACCAGCGCCGAGCAGCGCGCGGCCTTGGCGCGGTCGATCAGGCGGTTGATGAACTCGCGGTCCTTCATCACGTACAACTGGAACCAGAACGGCTTGGTGGTGTGGGCGGCGATGTCTTCGATCGAGCAGATGCTCATGGTCGACAGCGTGAACGGCACGCCGAAGCGCTCGGCCGCGCGCGCGGCGAGGATTTCGCCGTCCGCGTGCTGCATGCCGGTCAGCCCCGTGGGCGCGAGCGCCACCGGCATGGCCACCGGCTGCCCGACCATGGTGCTTTGCAGCGTGCGGTTTTCCAGGTTGACGGCCACCCGCTGCCGGAATTTGATCGCCGCGAAATCGCTGCTGTTGGCCCGATAGGTCGATTCCGTCCAGGAACCGGCGTCGGCGTAGTCGTAGAACATGCGCGGCACGCGCTTTTGCGCCAGCACGCGCAAATCCTCGATGCAGGTGACGATGGTCATAAATGTTCTCCGGATCAATGATGCTCCAAATCATCGGCGATTCTGGCGAAATTGCCAACTAGAATGTGGAATAGCACGGACCTACCGCTCGCCCGCCGCCATGCGCGGCGCCCCCAAGGCGATAGCCGGTCGCAGTCGTTGCGCGATGTTGCATATTGAAAATCAATGATGTCGCATTGCAACAATCGGCGAATTTAGAAAGCAGAGTGTGCTTTAATTGGCAACAACGCGGCGGCCGCAGCGACCACGCGCTGGGTAGTACTTGAACCAAAGGATTGTTTCGCCGGTGCGCGCCTGGGCGCGCATCTTGTGTCAACTCTCTTGCTTCCCGTATCGACCATGTCCACCGGCTCCGCCGCACCACTGCAGGAATCGTCGCCCGAACTGCCCGGCGTCATCACCCGCCTCGCCCGGACCGGCGGCGCGCTCGTCGCCTTGCTGGTGCCGCTCGTGTTCTTCGTGGTCGGCTACCAGAGCGAAGTGGCGCCGCTGAACGTGGCGCTCCAGCTCGGCGCCCGCGACTACACCGACGGGCAGCCGGCCCAGCACGCCGGGGCGCGTTCGCCGCAGGCCATCATCAACGCCGTGGCCTGGCTCGGCGACGACACCGCCATCCGCCTGCTCGACGCGCACCGGCACCTGCTGGCCCAGAAGACGTCCGAGCCCGGCCTGCCCCGCCTGACCAGGACCGCGACGCTCGAGCGCGCCGATGGCGCGCGCTGGCAGCTCGAACTGCACCACTCGCTGCTGCCGCTGGCCACCATGACGCTGTTCATGCTGGCGCCCGGGCTGCTGCTCGGCCTGCTCGCCTACGCCGCGCTCAAGAGCGTGCCCATGCGCGCCTTCCATCTGGCCTTGCAGGAGGTGGCCGTGCGCAAGTCGACCGAGGAGCGGCTGGCCAAGTCGCTGTCGATCTTCTCCGCCACGCTCGAATCGACGGCCGACGGCATCTTCGTCACCGACGTGCATGGCCGCCCCATCGTCGCCAACCAGCGCTTCTTCGACCTGTGGAACATGCCCAAGTCCACCATCACCGGCGTGGCCGCGATCGACATGCTGGAGATGCTGGCCGACCAGCTGCGCGAGCCGCAGGCGTTCCTGGCGCTGCAAAAGGATTTGACCCGGCACATCGGCGACAACCAGGGCGCCATCCTGGAATTGCGCGACGGCCGCCTGTTCGAGTGGAATTCGCGGCCCCAGTATGTGGACGGCAGCGTGGCCGGGCGCGTGTCGAGCTTCCGCGACATCAGCGAACGCAAACGGGCCGAGTCGCTGCTGGCGGCGGAAAAAGAGGTGCTCGAGATGGTGGTGTGCGGCAACTCGCTGCAGGCGGCCCTGGGGGTGCTGGGACGCCACGTGGAAATGCTGTCGGGACAAATGTTCTGCGCCATCCTGTTCCGCGAAAGCGACCACGCCGGCGACCTGCTGTACGCCACCGGCCCCAGCCTGCCGCGCGCCGTGACGGACACCATCGTCCGCCAGGGACAGGGGGCGCTGAACGATATCTTCGCCGACGCCGCGGGCGAAGGCGGCAAGCAGGAGCATGGCTTGTCGGACGAGTTCAGCGGCGTGATCGAGGGCATCGACACCAACTCCGCCTGGCGCCGTTACCGGGAATTGCTGGCCGACCAGGACTTGCGGGCCTGCTTCGCGGTCTCCATCCTGTCGTCCAGCCGCCAGTTGCTGGGCGTGATCGTGGCCCACTACCGCAAGCCGGACGACCAGCCGCGCCACGACCGGGAATTGATCTGGGTGGCCGCCCACCTGACCGGCATCGCCATCGAACGGCGCCAGGCGGAATTGCGGCTGCAGGTGCTGGCCCATTTCGACACGCTGACGCTGCTGCCCAACCGCGACCTGTTCCGCGACCGCCTCGGCCAGGCGCTGGCGCGGGTCGAACGCCACAAGGGGCTGGTCGCCATCATGTTCCTGGACCTGGACCGCTTCAAGACCATCAACGACACGCTGGGCCACGACGCCGGCGACCTCTTGCTGCGTGAGGTCGCGACCCGCCTGCAGCGCTGTGTGCGGGCCGAGGACACGGTGGCCCGTCTGGGCGGCGATGAGTTCACGGTGATCCTGGAACACATCAACAAACCGGAGGACGCGGCCATGGTGGCCGGCAAGATCGTCGAAGCGCTGGCGCCGGCCATCATCCTGGGTGGCCAGGAAACCTTCGTCACGCCCAGCATCGGCATCACCATCTATCCGGGCGACAGCACCAACAGCGAGCAACTGCTCAAGAATGCCGACACGGCCATGTACCGGGTCAAGCATGAAGGCGGCAACGGCTACCGTTTCTTCATGCCGGAAATGAACACGCTGGCCGTGGGGCGGCTGGAAACGGAGAGCGGGCTGCGCCGGGCCCAGGAGCGCGAGGAGTTCGTCGTCTATTATCAACCGAAGCTGGATTTGAAGAGCGGCGACATCATCGGCGCCGAAGCATTGCTGCGCTGGATACATCCGGAACGGGGACTGGTCCCGCCGGCCGAATTCATCCCCATTCTGGAGGAGACCGGGCAGATCGAACTGGTCGGCGAATGGGTGCTGAGGACCGTGTGCCGCCAGATCCGGCAATGGCAGCAGGCCGGCATGCCGCCGTTGAACGTGGCCGTCAACCTGTCGGGCCGCCAGTTGCAGCGCAACAACCTGTCGAGCACCATCGGCGCCATTCTCGACGAGACGGGACTCGATCCGCGCTTTCTGGATCTGGAAGTGACCGAGAGCATGCTGATGCATGACGCCCAGTACGCCGTCGAGATGCTGATGCAGATCCGCGCCAAGGGCGTGATCCATATCGACGTGGACGACTTCGGCACCGGCTATTCGTCGCTCAGCTACCTCAAGCGCTTCCCCATCGACGCCTTGAAGCTCGACAAGTCGTTCGTCGACGGCTTGCCGCAGGACGAGGACGACATCGCCATCTGCCGCGCCGTCATCGCGCTGGCCCACAACCTCAAGCTGCGCGTGATCGCCGAAGGGGTGGAGAACGAGGCCCAGCTCGCGTTCCTGCGCGACAACGGCTGCGACGTGATCCAGGGTTACATCGTCAGCCGCCCGCTGCCGGCGGACGCGTTCGCGCAGCTGGTGCGGCAATTCCACAGCGCGCCGCACTGGCGTCCCGAGCCGGACAATCCACGCCTGACGCTGGTGCAGTAGCGCGCGCCGCGCGCGCATAGCAAAAGGGCCCGAAGGTTTGCACCTTCAGGCCCTCTACTACCGATGTTCTGGTGCGGCTGGCAGGAATCGAACCCACGACCCCTTGGTTCGTAGCCAAGTACTCTATCCAGCTGAGCTACAGCC
>NZ_JBXANP010000023.1:5522-63354 GCF_058801745.1 Rugamonas sp. GW822-FHT03B10
CTGGTGCGGCTGGCAGGAATCGAACCCACGACCCCTTGGTTCGTAGCCAAGTACTCTATCCAGCTGAGCTACAGCCGCGAAAACAACATTATAACAGGTTTTCCGTGCCGGGCGGCATTCCTTGAGGAAATACCACACGCTACTTCATGCAACGTCATACGATGGCGACGCGCTCCCTGTGGGGCGAACCCCGGTACTACTTAAACTTCAATCAGACCCGACGATCTGATCCCGATATTCTGGTGCGGCTGGCAGGAATCGAACCCACGACCCCTTGGTTCGTAGCCAAGTACTCTATCCAGCTGAGCTACAGCCGCTTAAGCAACATTGTAACGCATTAATTAAATTTTGCAAAGTGCGATATTTTCAATCGCTTAGTTGGCCTGGCGATACAACCACCGAATCAACTACTCTGCAATAACCTGAAAACCGCGTTTATTGCCTCTTTCAGAAGGCTTGCCGTCCGAAAGAAGCAAGATTATAGGGAGCTTCATCGTCCTTGTCCAGCACCATTTGCCAACAAATGCCGGCGCCGGCGATTTTTCCCGGCCGGCCCGCCTTATTCACGTTGGTGATGCCATGCATCACAACTCTAAATTGGCAACTATAACTGCGTTCGGGCATCATTCACCTGTCTCCTCTATCTCCTCCAAGGATTTAGATTCAGCCCGCTCCCGCAGCGGGCTTTTTTTTGTCCATAGGTCCGGGCCGCCAATTGGTGTACGATGGACCATCCCCGCCACCCACCCGCCGCCCGCATGAAGCTGCCCGACCGTGTCGCGCCCCCTGCCCCGGACTGGTCCCGCACCCGTCTGGGCGAGCCCGCGCGCTGGCCGGCGGAATTGCGCCTGGTGATCGACATCGTGCTCAACTGCCCCACGCCCATGCTGCTGCTGTGGAGCCGCGAGCACATCATGGTCTGCAACGACGCCTACGCCGGTCTGAACGGCACCGCCAGCCTGCAGGCGCCCGGCGGCAACGTGCCGCCCGTGCTGCCGTCCGCCTGGAGCTGGAGCGGCGCCGCCATCGACCATGCGTGGTCCGGCCACAGCGCCAGCTACCGGGGCCAGCCGCTGGCGGTCTGGCGCAACGGCGCGCCCGCGCAACTGCCCTGCGACCTGTATTACACGCCGGTGCGCGACGCCGGCGGCGCCGTGGCCGGCATCCTGTGCACGCTCACGCCGGCCGCCGCGGCCGCGCCGTCGGCGCCGCCGCTGCGCATCCTGGTGGTGGAGGACAACGCCGACGCGCGCTACCTGGCCTGCGAGACGCTGCGCGCGCTGGGCCACGAGGTGCGGGACGTCGCCAGCGGCGAGGCCGCCTTACCGGCGCTGGAACAGGGCCCGGCCGATGTCCTGTTCAGCGACGTGAGCCTGCCCGGCATGTCCGGCGTGGATCTGGCCCGGCAGGCGCTGGCCCGCCATCCGGGGCTGCAACTGCTGTTCGTGTCCGGCTACGGCGACGCGCTCACGCGCCACCTGCCCTGGCCCGTCACCACCCTGCAAAAGCCCTACGAACTGGAACAATTGCAGCACGCCCTGGCCACGATCGGCCGCCGCCTACACGATGCTGCGGCCTAGTCCGACAGCACGACGCGGCTATCGTGTGGGCCACACCGCCCCGCGCCCGCTACAATATTGTCATCGACACATGCACACCGCGCGTCTTGCCCCGTTGGCCAAGCAGCCGTTGCAGCGATTCACAAGGGCCAAGACCCATCCATGACTTTTTCGACCGAGCCGACAGGCGGCCTTCGCTACGCCCCGGCAAAAACTGTCCAGTCCGCCGCTGCCGACGACCACGAGACCGAAATCGCCGCGCTGCGCGCCTCGCTGCGCCTGGCCGAGGAGCGCAACACCGCCTTGCTGCGCAACGAGCAGGCGCTGCGCGAACGCTTGCGCCTGGGCGAGGACGAGATGCGGGCGCTGGCCAACGCCATGCCGCAACTGGCCTGGATCGCGGGGCGCGACGGCAACATGATCTGGTGCAACGAGCGCTGGTACGCCTACACGGGCACGGCGCCCGACCAGATGAGCGGATCCGGCTGGCCCGCCGTCTATGCGCCCGACTGCCTGCCGCAGTTGATGGCGCGCTGGCACGCCTCGCTGGCCAGCGGCCAGCCGTTCGAGATGGAAGTGCCGATCCGTGGCGCCGATGGCCAATACCGCTGGTTCCTCACGCGCGCCAACCCGGTGCGCGACGGCGGCGGCCACGCGCTGCGCTGGTTCGGCACCAGCACCGACGTGGACCAGGTCAAGCGCGCCCAGGAGGCGCTGCGCGACGAGACGGCCGTGCTCGAGTTGCTCAACAGCACGGGCAACGCGCTGGCCTCCACCCGCGACCTGGCGCCGCTGCTGCAGGAGGTGACGGACGCGGCCACCCGCATCAGCGGCGCCCGCTTCGGCGCCTTCTATTACCACAGCGGCGACGCCGAGGGCGCGCCCCGGATGCTGCACGCGCTGTCGGGCAGCGCGGCCGAACTGTTCCCCAGCTTCGGCCGGCCGCGCGCCGGCGCCCTGTTCGGCGTCGGCCTGCGCGGCGAGGGCACGGTGCGCAGCAACGACCTCCTGCGCGACCCGCGCCACGCCGAGGCCGTGCGCGAGGAGGCCACCGCCCTGCCGGTGATCCGCAGCTACCTGGCCGTGCCGGTCGTGTCGCGCTCGGGCGCCGTGGTGGGCAGCCTGTATTTCGGCCACCCGGAGCCGGACATGTTCAGCGAGCGCACGGAGCGCATCATCGGCGGCATCGCGGCCCAGGCCGCCGTCGCGATCGACAACGCGCGCCTGTACGCGGCGGCCCAGCACGCGGCCGAGGAACGCAAGGCCCTGCTCGACAGCGAACGCTGCGCGCGCGCCGAGGCCGAGCGCACCAGCCGCCTCAAGGATGAATTCCTGGCCACCCTGTCGCACGAACTGCGCACCCCGCTCACGGCCATCCTCGGCTGGGCCCAGGTGCTGCGCCGGGGCAACCGCGACCTGGCCGACGTGCAGCGCGGCCTGCAGACCATCGAGCGCAACGCCCGCAGCCAGGCCCAGCTGATCGAGGACCTGCTCGACATGAGCCGCATCACCTCCGGCAAGGTGCGGCTGGAGGTGCAGGTGCTGGCCCCGCAGACGATCGTCGAGACCGCCATCGACGCGGTGCAGCCGGCCGCCGACGCGCGCCAGATCCGCATCGAACGCCGATTCCAGCCGCAGGCAGGCCTGGTGGCGGCCGATCCCAGCCGCTTGCAGCAGATCATCTGGAACCTGCTCAGCAACGCCCTCAAGTTCACCGAGCGCGACGGCACCGTGACCGTGCGCGTGGGCCAGGCCGACGGCCAGCTGGAAATCGCCGTCAGCGACAACGGCCTGGGCATCCGGGCCGAATTCCTGGCCCACGTGTTCGAACGCTTCCGCCAGGGCGATTCCTCGACCACGCGCCGGCACGGCGGGCTCGGCCTGGGGCTGGCGATCGTCAAGCACCTGGTGGAACAGCACGGCGGCACCGTCGGCGCGGCCAGCGCGGGCGAGGGCCAGGGCGCCTGCTTCACGGTGCGCCTGCCGTTGGCCCACGCCGCCCCCCTTGCCTGATCAGCTTACCACTCAGCAACAGTCGATTCCTACCCGCGCATGCGGCACTGTCCTACAGCAACTTTCTGTGCGTTTGCTACACTTTAAAAAGGATTAAAACGCGGTACAATAATTTCCATGTGGAAATAATTGCTCTCGCGTGCGCCATGTCCCCACCGGGCGCGCTATTATCTATTTATTACGCCACTGGCGGTGTGCCGGTGCGTGTGCAATGACAGAGAACACTATGCCGAGCCGAGATGAAATCCTGAACGCCAAGATTCTGGTGGTGGATGACTGCGCCGACAACATCGACCTCATGCTGGAAATCCTGCGCGACGCCGGCTACCTGGACGTGACGTCCACCATGCTCCCGGAGCAGGTATGCCCGCTGCACCGCCAGCATTGCTACGACCTGATCCTGCTCGACCTGCAGATGCCGGGCATGAACGGTTTCCAGGTCATGAAGGGCTTGAAGGAAATGGAACGGGGCGGCTACCTGCCCGTGCTGGCCCTGACGGCCCAGCCCAGCTTCAAGATCGCGGCCCTGGAGGCGGGCGCGCGCGACTTCATCAGCAAGCCGTTCGACCTGCTCGAAGTGCACAAGCGCATCCACAACATGCTCGAGGTGCGCCTGCTGTACAAGGAACTGGCCCAATACAGCAAACAACAGCAGGAACTGGCGCTGCACGACCCGCTCACGGGCCTGCCCAACCGCCGCCTGCTGGAGGACCGCATCGCCACCGTGCTGCAGCATGCGATGCGCCAGCATAGCAAGGCGGCCGTCATGTATCTGGACCTCGATGGCTTCAAGGGCATCAACGACACCTACGGCCACGCCTACGGCGACGAGGTGCTGAAGATGGTGGCGCGCCGCCTCACCGGCTGTTCGCGCAAGGAGGACACGGTGGCCCGCGTGGGCGGCGACGAGTTCGTGATCGTGCTCGGCGATGTCGCCACCCTGCACGACGCCCAGGAGCCGGCCGCCAAGCTGATCGAAGCCGTGTCGGAGCCGTATGTGATCAACGGCCTCACGCTCAAGCTGTCCACCAGCATCGGCATCAGCCTGTTCCCGGACGACGCGGACACGGTGGAAACGCTGATCGGCGTGGCCGACAGCGCCCTGTACCAGGCCAAGCGCTCCGGCAAGAACCGCTGTTGCGCCGCCGCGCTGGCCGCGCCGCTGCCCGCCGCGCCCGCGCAACACAGCATGCTTTCCACGCCCGCCTGAGCCACTCCTCCCTTGCAACGGCGGCCCGGGCCGCCCGCACCGCTAATGACCGCGGGCCGGCGTGCGCGGCGGGCTGCCGCCCTTGCCGCCCTCATGCCGCAAGCCATGGGCCGTGCTTTCCTCCACCTGCGCCGCGTGCTGGTGGTCCTCATGCCCGCCCACCACCTCCGGCGCCACCTCGATGCGGGTCACGCCGGCGTCGACGGACAGCGGGTCGCTGGCGGGGAAGGTCATCTCCACCGCCTCGTCGATCAGCGTCTCGCGGGCCTGCTCCACCGGCGTGGGCGGCTCCTCGTCGGCCAGCGCCGTGATGACGGTCGACCATTTGACGCAATCGAGGCGCGCCAGGTCGCGCACGGTGTGCACGCCGAACGCCTGCGCCAGCGCGTCGGCGCCCTGGGCGCTCATGCTGCGCAGCGCCGTGACGGGCGCCTCGGCCAGCGCCCGCATGCCCAACTCCGCGTAATCCTCGTTGATCAGGGACTTCAGGTTCATGATGCGACTCCTTCACGGTTGCGGCGGCGCGGTGCTGCGCCGGCTACAGCTTCCACTGTGGCGGCGCGGCCAGCGCGCGTCTGTGCGGCAGCGAACAGTGCCTTCGGCCCTCCCTCGCGTACGATAGTGCTACGGTTTTGACATTCCTAAACGCTATTGCTATGATCGTTGAGCACTTTTCTGACGGCCTCAAGACAGCCCTCCCCGGTGCGGCTGCCCTGCCCGCCGCCCCGCGCAGCGCACCGACCGACAGGCCTGACCCCGTGCCCACACTACAGAAACCGAAGATCCTGGTCGTGAACGACGACGCCGCCAGCCTGTTCGCACTCACCAGCCTGCTGGCGCAATGGGCCGACGACGAAGGCTACGACGTGCTGCCGGCCGGCTCGGGCCAGGACGCGCTGCGCCAGGTGCTCAAGCACGATTTCGCCGTGATCCTGCTCGACGTCAACATGCCCGGCATGGACGGCTTCGAGACGGCCGAGGCCATCCACCAGCGCGCCCGCTCCGCCGACATCCCCATCATCTTCATCACCGCCTTCCTGGCCGACGAGCTGGACCGGCTCAAGGCCTACCAGCGCGGGGCCGTCGATTTCCTGTTCACGCCTGTCATCCCGCAAGTGTTGCGCGCCAAGATCAGCGTGTTCGTGGCGCTGGCCACCAAGAACGAGGAGCTCAGGCTGCAGGCCCGCCAGCTCAGCCAGCGCACCACGGCCCTCACCGGCACCAACCGCCGGCTCACCCGCGAGATCGAGGAGCGCAAGTCGGCCGAACGGCAGAACCACGCCAAGGACGAATTCCTGGCCATGCTCGGCCACGAACTGCGCAATCCGCTGAGCGCCATCAGCAGCGCCGCCACGCTGATCGGCCTGCCCGGGGTGTCGCCCGAGGGCGCGGCCCGGGCGCGCCAGATCATCCAGCGCCAGAGCCAGCACCTGGGCCGCATCGTCGACGACTTGCTCGACCTGTCGCGCGCCATGTCGGGCAAGATCCTGCTCAACCGCGCGCCGCTGGACCTGGCGGCGCTGGTGGCGTCGTGCCTGGAGACGTGCCGCGCCACCGGCCGCGGCGCCGGCTACACGCTGCACCAGCAACTGGCGCCGGTCTGGGTCGACGGCGACACCACCCGGCTCGAACAGATCGTCAGCAACCTGCTCGACAACGCCCTCAAGTACACCCCGCCCGGCGGCCGCATCGAAGTCTGCACCGGCGCCGACGAGGACGAGGCCGTGCTGACCGTGCACGATTCCGGCGTCGGCATCGCGCCCGACCTGCTGCCGCAGGTGTTCGACGTGTTCGTGCAGGGCGCCAGCACGCTGGACCGGGCCCAGGGCGGACTGGGCATCGGCCTGTCGCTGGTGCGCCGTCTGGCCGAGCTGCACGGCGGCCACGTGCGCGCCGACAGCGGTGGCGACGGCGCCGGCAGCACCTTCACCCTGCGCCTGCCGCGCGTGGCGCACGGCACGCCCGCCGCGCCGGCGCCGGTCGGCCAGCCGGTGGCCGACAAGCCGACCGTGCTGCTGATCGAGGACAACGACGATGGCCGCGAGATGATGGCCATGATGCTCAGCTGCTACGGCTATGCCGTGCAGCAGGCGGCCGAGGGCGGCCAGGGCTTGCAGCTGGCCAGCCGCTGCCGGCCCGACCTGGCCCTGATCGACATCGGCCTGCCGGCCATGGACGGCTACGAGGTGGCGCGCCGGCTGCGGGCCGACCCGGCCACGCGCGACATCAAACTGGTGGCCCTGACCGGCTACGGCCAGGCCGAGGACCGCCAGCGCGTGTTCGAAGCCGGCTTCGACCGCCACCTGGTCAAGCCGGTGGACGTCGAGCACCTGCTGCAGGTGATAGGGCTTTGCATGGGCCAGGCGGTCGATTGAACCGGCGCGACGGCGGGCCTCCTTACTGTCGTGTTCGCAGTGCGCCAACTATTTCCAACCTCAGGTATGATCGCCACAAACCGATGTTCCACCAACCACCGAGTACGCCATGCCCGTCCAGGCTTCCACCACCACCGATCCGGCCGCGCCAGAGGCGCAACGCAGCGCGGAACTGAGCGAACTGCTCGGCCACGTGCATTCCTGCTGGGATGATGAACGGCGCTCGCTGTCGCGCCAGCTGCACGACAGCCTCGGATCGTCGCTGACGGCCCTCACCATGCACCTGGGCCTGTTGATGCAGAAGATGCCGCAGGAGCCGGCCCTGCAGGAACGGGCCGCGCACATGAAGCAGTTGCTGCACCAGATCGTGGAGACCAACCGGGAGATGCAGCACCGGCTGTGGAACGACAAGCTGGAGTTCCTTGGCGTGCGCGTGGCGCTGGCCGAGCAGGTGGCGCAGTTCAGCGCCAACCACCAGCTGGCCGTCCAGTGCAGCCTGCCCGACGACGAACTGGAATGCCCGCGCAGCCACAGCGTGGTGCTGCTGGGCGCGCTGGAGGAGGCGCTCGACAACGTGGCCGCCCACGCCGGCGCCACGACCGTCGACGTGATCGTGGACGACAACGAGGATCAGCTGGTGTTGACGGTGCGCGACAACGGCGTCGGCCTGCCGGCCGGCGAGGCCCTGCCCACCCATGGCAAATACGGCCTGCGCATGGCGCGCGAACGGGCGGCCCACCTGGGCGGCCGGTTGACGGTGGCCGCCAACGGCGCGCGCGGCGTGCAACTGACGCTGGTGCTGCCCAAACCCTTCAGTGCAGCTTGACCAGCGGCCGGCTGCGCCGCACGAGGAAGCGCGCCAGCGCCAGCACGCCCGTGCGCACCGTCCCCAACAATGCGCGGTGATGCATCAGGTGCAGGCTCGCGTACATGAGGCGCGCCAGCGTGCCCTCCACGAACCAGTGCGCGCCGCGCAGGGCGCCCATCAGCGTCCCGACCGAGGTGCGTTGGCCGAACGACACCAGCGCGCCATGGTCGTGGTAGACATAGGGCGCGGCCGGTGGCGTGTGCGGCCCGGCCGCCGCGCTGTCGCGCTCCCGGCTTAGCAGCACGCGCGCCAGGTAGGACGCCTGCTGGTGCGCCACCTGCGCGCGCGCGGGCAGCGGTTTGCCGTCGGCGCCCGGACAGGCGGCGCAGTCGCCGAGCGCATAGATATCGGGATGGCCGGGCACGGCCAGCGTGGCGTCGACCACGATCTGCCCGCCCTTGGCGGTGGCCAGACCGAGCCGCGCCAGCAAGGGCGGCGCCGCGATGCCGGCCGCCCACACGCACAGGTCGGCCCGGTAGCGCACGTCGCCGGCCTGCACGAAATCGGCGCCCACCTCGGTCACGTGGGTGGCCGTGGCCACGGTGATGGCGCGCTGTCCGAGCAGCGCGAGCGCGGCGTCGGCCACCCGTTGCGGCAGCGGCGCCAGGATGCGCGGCGCGCCCTCCAGCACGGTGATGCGCACGTCGCGGCGCGGGTTGAGCCGGCCCAAGCCATAGGCCGCGTAGACGCCGCTCGCCTCGCGCAGTTCGGCCGCCAGCTCCACGCCGGTGGCGCCGCCGCCGACGATGACGATGTCAACGCCGCGCTGGCCTTCCGTGCGGGCTTCCGTCCGGGTCAACAGCTTGAGCATGGTGAGGCGGAAGCGTTCCGCGTCCTGCACCCCGTTGAGGGAAATGGCATGTTCGGCCGCGCCGGGCACGCCGAAATAATGGGACACGCTGCCCACGGCCAGCACCAGGGTCAGGTAGTCGATGTGCCGCTCAGGCAGCACCAGTTCGCCGCCGGCGTCGCGGATGGCGTCCACGGTCAGGCGGCGCGCGTCCGCGTCCAGCCCCGCCAGCGCACCGTAGACATAGGTGAAGCCGCAGTCGTGGGCCAGCATCTGGTACGACAGGCCCTCCTGGTGGATATCGAGGGTGCCGGCCGCCACCTCGTGCAGCGATGGTTTCCAGACGTGGTAGAGCTGGCTGTCGACCAGCGTCACGCGGGCCGGCCCCAGCTTGCGGCCCAGCCGGCAAGCCAGTTCCAGCCCGCCGGCGCCGCCGCCGACGATGACGATATTGCTTTGCATTGCGCCTCCTGTCAGGGAACCCCGCCAGCGCGACGCCGTGCCGGCCCGCGATCAGTCGTCGTGGCCGTGACCGTGGCCGTGGCCATTGCCGTTTCCGTGGCCTTTGCCACGGCCGGGGCCGCGATCGTCGTCGCGGCGGTCGTCGCGGCGGTCATCGCGATATTCGCGGCCACGGTCGCCATGCTCGGCGCGGTAGCGCGGCGCGTATTCACGCTGATACCAGTTGTCGTCCACGAACAGCACGCGCTGGCCGCAGGCGTTGTATTCGCGGCAGTGCTTGTCCCAGTGCTTGGCATGGCCGGGCGGCACGCGCAGGTAGATGGGCGGCGCCTCCACGTAACGCGGCGGACGCTGCACGATCACTGGTTCGCGGTACAGCACTTGCGGCTGCGGATAATTGCCAAGGTCGATGCGGCCGTAAAAACCAGGCTCGCCCACGCTGATCGACACACCCACATCGGTCGCCATCGCGGTGGAGCTCAGGGCCAGCAAACCGGCGGCAAGAATCAGAGGTTTCATTAAGGTCTTTCCCGTTGTTATAAAAATAATAAAACGCCGCGAGATGCCGGCGGGAATCTTATTTTAACCGCCGGACAGGGGCCGCACCGTACGCGAACGAACATATCACCACCAGCGCGCCAGCGGCAACACCACGCCCCCGAACAGCGACCAGTCGGCCGAGGCCCGGTTCAGGCCCTTGGCCATGCCGGCGTCCAGTGTCATGTATTTGCTGGGACTGTAGGCGGCGGCCACCAGCAGCTGCGCCGTGCGGTCGGCCCCGCCGCGGCGGGTGCCCGACAACTCGCCCGTCAGGCCCCAGCGGTCGGACACCGGCACCGAGAACGAGGCCGACAGCCCGGTCTGCGTGCGGCCGCTGCCCGCCTCCCACACACCGAGCCGGGTCAGGTTGACGTTGGCATCCATGTGCACCCGGTCGAAATCGTGGCTGTAGATGCCGTTGACGGTGTAATCGGCGCGGCCGCTGCCGATGCTGTCCCGGGCCGTGGGGGCTTTGGCGCCCAGTTCCAGGCCGAACGCGGTGGCGCTGTCGACCAGGAACGCGCGCTTGAGGACGAAAACGGTGTCGCCCACGCCATGGGTGCGCCCGCCGCCATCGTCCGGCGCCGACACCCACGCTTCGCCGCCCAGCTCCACGCCCCAGTTGTCGCTGAACGCCAGCTTGAACGTGTACGGCAGGCTGTTGCGATGTTCGCCATCGGCCTTGATGGCCAGGCCGCCCAGCTCCAGCTCCAGCTGGCCCGGATACGGCAGCTGGGCCGGGCTGGACACGGAGGGCCGGTACGGCGTCACCGGCTGAAAGTCATCGGCGCGGACCGGCGCCGCCAGCGCGGCCAGGACCAGCAGGCAAGCGGCTTGACGTTCGATCATGCGGCCCTCCGTTGCGTTATGCCTTGCATGCATTAACCAACTGCTAATAAGTTGCTTCATACGCGGCAGCCTAACACCGATTACCGCCCGCCCCAAGCACCGTTGTGAACTTGTCGGTCAGAAAAAACACTGCTATGCTAATCGTTCGACATCTAACCATTTGTGAGCAAACCTTTTGTCCTCTATCGAAGACCGCTTCTCCGCCGCCCTGCACACGTCCGCGCGCGGCTGGCGCCTGGCGGTGGACCGCCGCCTCAAGCACCTCGGCATCAGCCAGGCCAGCTGGATGGCCATCGCCATCGTGGCCAAGGCCGCCACGCCGCTGTCGCAAACCCGGCTGGCCGCGCTGGTCGGGGTGGAAGACCCCACCATGGTGTCCACCATCGACCGGCTGGTGAAGGCCGGCTACGCGCTGCGCGTGCCCTCGCCCACCGACCGCCGCGTCAAGCTGGTGAGCCTGACGGAGGCCGGCCAGGACATCTACCGCGCCCTCAAGGCCGAATCGGACGTGCTGCGCGCTGACCTGCTGCGCAATATCGACCCCGCAGCGCTGCGGCTGGCGACGGAAGTGCTGGAGACGCTGCAAGCGGGCATCGAGGCGCAGCCGTGAGCAGCGCCCCCACCGCGCCCGCCCCTGCGGACGATGGCCTGAACCGGCCCATGATCACGCTGTCGATCATGCTGGCCACCATCATCCAGGCGCTCGACGGCACCATCGCCAACGTCGCGCTGCCGCACATGCAGGGCAGCCTGTCGGCCTCGCAGGACCAGATCACCTGGGTGCTGACCTCGTTCATCGTGGCCGCCGCCATCGCCACCCCGCTGACCGGCTGGCTGTGCGACCGCTACGGCCAGAAAAACATCTTCCTGACGGCGGTGGCCGGGTTCACGGCCGCCTCCGTGCTGTGCGGGCTGTCCGCCTCGCTCGGCCAGATCGTCGCGGCGCGCCTGCTGCAGGGCGTGTTCGGCGCCGCGCTGGTGCCGCTGTCGCAGGCGGTCCTGCTCGACATCAACCCGCGCGAGAAGCACGGCTCGGCCATGGCCGTGTGGGGCATGGGCGTGATGATCGGCCCCATCCTCGGCCCCACGCTGGGCGGCTGGCTGACCGACAGCTACAACTGGCGCTGGGTGTTCTTCATCAACGTGCCGGTGGGCGCGCTGGCGTTCTACGGCATCTGGAAATACATCCGCCCCAGCCCGGCCGCGCGCCGCATGGCGTTCGACGGCTTCGGCTTCGCCACCCTCAGCCTGGCCATCGGCGCGCTGCAGATGCTGCTGGACCGGGGCGAACAGAACGACTGGTTCGCCGCCACCGAGACCTGGGTGGAGGCGATCGTGATGACGCTCAGCTTCGCCTATTTCGCCGCCCACACGGCGCTGCGCCCGGCCGGCAAATCGTTCTTCAACTACCGCCTGCTCAAGAACGCCAACTACGCCAGCGGCCTGCTGTTCATCTTCATCGTCGGCCTGGTGCTGTACGCCACGCGCGCGCTCACGCCCACCATGCTGCAAGGACTGATGGCCTACCCGGCCGCCATGGCCGGTCTGGTGACGGCGCCCAGCGGCCTGGGCACCATGTTCGCCATGCTGGTGGTGGGCCGGCTGGTGGGCAAGTTCGACCTGCGGCTGCTGCTCGGCACCGGCTTCGCCATCACCGCGTTCTCGCTGTGGTGGATGAGCGGCTACACGCTGGTGCTGTCGCGCGGCGACATCGTGTGGCCGGGCGTGATCCAGGGCCTGGGGCTGGGCCTCGTGTTCGTCCCGCTCAGCACCGCCACCTTCGCCACGCTGTCGCCGGAAATGCGGGCCGAGGGCACGGCCATCTACAGCCTGGTGCGCAACATCGGCAGCAGCATCGGCATCGCGCTGGTGCAGAACCTGTTGGTGCGCAACACCCAGACCATGCACGCCACATTGGCCGAGAAGATCACGTACGGCAATCCCGCCCTGCTCGACAGCCCCGTCTTCAACCTGGCCACGCCGGAGGCGGCCACCGCGCTCAATGGCGAGATCACGCGCCAGGCCTCGATGATCGCCTACGTGGACGACTTCTGGCTGATGATGGTGCTCACGCTGCTGGTGATCCCCTTGCTGCTGCTGGTCCGGCCACCGCCCAAACCGCCCGCCGCCGCCCCCGCGCCCGCGCCCGACCACGCCGCCATGGAATGACAACAAGACCGATGACTACACACCACCGCTTCCCCACCGCGCCGGCGCCGCTGTCCGCGCTCCCGGTACTGCTGGCGCTGACCCTGGCCGGCTGCGCCCACATCCCGCACGACAGCGCCGCGCTGCCCCAGCGCGACGTGGCCGGCGCCAGCCTGGCCGCCGACATCCGGCTGGCCCAGGAAGGCTGGCCCGCCGCCCGCTGGTGGACCGGCTACCACGACAGCCAGCTCGACGCGCTGATGACGCAGGCGCTGGCCTCCGCCCCCGGTCTGGCCGTGGCGGCCGCCCACATCGGCAGCGCGCACGCCGCGCTCGACAGCAGCAGCGCCGCGCTGGGCGTGGAGCTCGACGGCCATGCGGACGTCAACCGCCAGCGCTACTCGGGCACCGGCCTGTTCCCCGCCCCCATCGGCGGCAGCTACTTCACCGAGGAGAACGTGCGGCTGGAAGCGCGCTACCACTTCGACTGGTGGGGCCGCAACCGCGCCCAGATCGCCGCCGCCGTCGGTGAACTGAACGCGGAACGGGCCAGCTACGCGCAGGCCGAACAGGCGCTGGCCGCCGCCGTCGCGCAAGCCTACTTCCGCCTGCAGGGCGCGTGGGCGCGGCTGGACAACGTCAACAGCCAGATCGCGGTCCAGACGGCGCTGGTGCAGGATCAGGCCAAACGCATGGCGCGTGGCCTGGCCACCAGCGACGGCGCGCACGCGGCCACCGCCGACCTTGCCCAGCTGCGGCAGCAGCAAGCGCGCTGGCAGGCCGACGCCGGCGCCGCCCGCGAAGCCTTGCGCGCGTTGCTGGGCGCCGACGCCAGCGCGCTGGCCGACCTCCAGCCGCACGCGCTGACGGCCACCCCGCACGCCCTGCCCGCGCACCTGGGCATGGAGCTGCTGGCGCGCCGGCCCGACCTGCAAGCGGCGCGCTGGCAGGTGCAGGCCGCGTTGAGCCAGACGGAAGCCGCGCAAGCCGCCTTCTACCCCGACATCAACCTCAGCGCCGCGATCGGCCTGGACTCGATCTCGTACCAGCATCTGCTGCAAGCGGCCAGCCGCACGCTGTATCTGGCGCCCACGCTGAACCTGCCCCTGTTCGACAGCGCGCGCCTGAGTGCCCAACTGGCCAGCGCCCGCAGCGAGCGTGACGAAAGGATCGCCGCCTACAACCAGGCCGTGGTGCAGGCCGTGCGCGACGTGGCGCAGGACAGCCTGGCGCTGCAGGGCGTGGAACAGCAGCTGGCCCGCCAGACCGAGGCGACGGCCGCCGCCAGCGCCCAGCTGCGCAACGCCCAGGCCCGCGCCGCGCACGGCCTGGCCGACCGCCGCAGCGAACTGACGGCGCAACTGGCCCTGCTGCGCCAGCAGGACAGCGCGCTCGTCCTCGCGCACGCCCAGGCGCAGGCCGAAGTGGCCCTGACCCAGGCGCTGGGCGGCGGCTACCGCAACGACGCCGTCGCCACCACCCACTGAACCGCATCCACCAGAACATCAGGACAGCCCATGAGCACCGACAACACCAACAACGACCGCCAGCGCCAGCGCGTGCTGCTGGCCATCACCGCCGTCTTCCTGCTGGCCGGCGCGGCCTACGCCGCCTACTACGCGCTGGTCGCCTCGAAGGAACAGGGAACCGACAACGCCTACGTGGGCGGCAACCTCGTCACGCTGTCGTCGCAGGTGGCCGGCAACGTGCAGGAGATCCGCGCCGACGACACCCAGCTGGTGCAGGCGGGCAGCCCCATCGTCCAGCTGGACGCGGCCGACGCCGACGTCGCGCTGAGCCAGGCCGAGGCCCGGCTGGGCGCCACCGTGCGCCAGCAACGCCAGCGCTACGCCGACGTGGCCCAGTACGACGCCACCATCGCCCAGCGCCGCCTGCTGCTGCGCGAAGCGGAGGCCGACCTGGCCCGCCGCAAGCCGCTGGCGGCCGACCACACGGTGTCGGGCGAGGAAGTGGAACACGCGAGCCAGGCCGTGGCCAACGCGCGCGCCGCGCTGGCCGTGGCCGAGCGCCAGGCCGACGCCGCGCAGGCCGGCGTGGCCGGCGTGGCGCTGGCCCAGCATCCGGCCGTGCAGGCGGCCAAGGCCGACTACGCGCAAGCATGGCTGGCCGCCCGCCGCAACGCCATCCTCGCGCCGGTGACGGGCTACGTGGCCAAGCGCAGCGTGCAGGTGGGCGCGCATGTGGCGGCCGGCACGCCGCTGCTGTCGATCGTCCCGCTGGACCAGCTGTGGGTGGACGCCAACTACAAGGAGTCGGAACTGCGCGGCATCCGCATCGGCCAGCCGGCCACGGTCACGGCCGATATGTACGGCGGCAAAGTGACGTACCACGGCAAGGTGCTGGGCCTGTCGGCCGGCACGGGCAGCGCGTTCTCCCTGCTGCCGGCGCAGAACGCCAGCGGCAACTGGATCAAGGTGGTGCAGCGGCTGCCGGTGCGGATCGCGCTCGATCCGAAAGAGCTGGTCCAGCACCCGCTGCGGGTCGGCCTGTCGACGACGGTGGTGATCGACATCAGCGACACCAGCGGCGCCATGCTGGGCACGGCCACCGCCCCCGCCCCCGTGTACGCGACGCGCGCGCTGGCGCAGCCGCTGGCGCAAGCGGCCAGCGCCGCCGACGCCATCATCGCCCGCAATTTGAAATAAACTATTTGGCCAGTTCGGCGTCGAGCTGGTGGATGGCCGTCTGGGCCTGGGCGATGGCGCGGTCGGCGATGCGCAGCCGCATGCCGGACACGCGGCTGGCCGCCTCCGCCTCCAGCAGCGTGGGCGTGAGCAGCTGCAGCGCCGATTCGTGGAAGCCGTCCGCCACCAGGTCCAGCTGGGCGTTGAACGACAGCTCGGCCTCGCGCAACTGCTTGCGCAATTCCGCCTCGAACGCGGCGCGCTTGTCGCGGATCTCCATGCGCTTGCGCTTGCCGCCGTCGCTGAACCATTTGACGGCGCCCGCCAGCAGCACGGCGCCGCCCACGAACGGCGCCACCGGCACCAGCACCGGCATCACCACGGCCGCGCCGAACAGATAGGCGGCCGTGCCCGTGCCGGCCGCCGCCACCGCGCCGCTGACCAGGGTGACGTTGGCCGCCGTGTCGACACTGTTGGCGATGCGCGTGCCGAGCCGCAGACGCGGCATCAAGCGGGCCAGCGCCGAGTGGTGCTGCCGCTGGAACACGGTCGACTGGCTGAGCCGCATGGCCGACTGGAACAGCCGCAGATCCTCCTGCAGCAAGTGCAAGGCCTGCTCCTTGCGCCGCACCACGCGGTCCAGCCGCCGCTCCATCTCCTGCCCGAACTGGTTGCGGCCGATGCTGTCCCACACGTCGTCGTCCTTCCACTGGTCGGTGTGCAGCCGTTCGGCGATGGCCAGTTCGATGGCGTTGCCGGCGTCGTGCACGGCGTCGTCGATCTCCTCCAGCAGCAGCGCCCGTTCATGGGCGATGCGCGCGTCGATCAGGGTCAGCCGCTGCACCACCTGCTGCCGCAACTCCTGCGCGGCCGTGGCCACGACGTCGGCGCCGGCCTCGCCGGCCGCCATCGACTCGGCGTGGTCCATGTAGGAGGCGATGTCCTGGCTGATGGCGCGCGTCGCGGCGCCCACGTGCTCGCGCAGCGCGTCCAGTCCGATCACGCCGGCCTGGAAGTCGCGCGCATGCCCGATCAGGGCCGGCTGCCCCGTGCTGCGGCCGAAGTCGGCCACGGCGTCGGCCAGCGTGCGCCCCTTGAGCAGCTTGCGCGCCTGCTCGCCCAGGCTGGCCAGCAGGCCGCGCTCCTCCTCGGGCGGCAAGCCGTCCAGCTCCTCGAACGTGGGTTTGACGCCCAGCACCTTGGCCAGCCGCTGCGCCTGCGGACGGGCGGCGGCGCCGAGCAGCGCCAGCAAGGGGATGGCCATGGAGAAGGCGGCGTCGCGCGCCGGCTGCGGCGTGCCGGCCGCGGCGCGCCCCAGCGCGGCGTAGGCCCAGTCCAGGCTGACGCCCGACTCGATGGCGTTCAGCACCAGGGCGGTGAAGACGGCGGAGGCTTTGCCCTCGCCGGCGATCTCGGTGACGGCGGCGAATTGCGCCAGCGTGACGGCGCCGTCGGCGACGGCCAGTGCGCCCAGCGTGCGCGCGTAGGCTGAGCTGAAGCTCTGGTCGGACGACAGATGCTCGTCCAGCGTGCGCACGGCGACGATGTGCGCGTGATGGGATTCGGCGCCGGGGGCGCCATCATGCGTGCTGTTCACGGCTGCTCCATTCGGTAACGGGTGCCATGCCGCGATTCTACCTGAAGCGCCGCCCGACGTATCAGCACGCCGGACAGTTATTGGAGCAGCTACTGGAGTACTTATTGGGGCACTTCCGTCGACAGCACCAGCGTCTCCTTGATCTCCTCCATCACGACATAGCTTTTCGACTGGGCCGCGCCGGGCAGTTGCAGCAGCATTTCGCCAAGCAGCTTGCGGTACTCGGCCATTTCGTGGATGCGGGCCTTGATCAGGTAGTCGAAATCGCCCGACACCAGATGGCATTCCTGCACCTCCGGGATGCGCAGCACTTCGCGCCGGAACTGCTCGAACACGGAGGCCGATTTCTGGTTCAGCGTGATCTCGACGAACACCAGCAGCTTGGCGCCCAGCGCCGGCGGCGAGATGCGCGCATGGTAGCCGGTGATCACACCGTCGCGCTCCATGCGCTTGACGCGCTCGATGGCCGGCGTGATCGACAGGCCCACCTGCTCGCTCAGATCCTTCATCGAGATGCGGCCGTCGTCCTGCAGGATGCGCAATATCTTGCGGTCAAGCTTGTCCAGGCTGCGGACCGATTCCTTCTGTGTACGCATGAAAATCCACTAAATATCTATCGTTATATAGTAACAATTACTAGTCAAACGACAATACCATAGCAATATATCTGGCGCAATCCAAAAAACAGGGGACAGCTTTATGAAAGTCGTTATTCTCGGCAGCGGTGTGATCGGCGTGACCAGCGCCTACTATCTGGCCCAAGCCGGCCACGATGTCACGGTGCTCGACCGCCAGCCCGGCCCCGCGCTGGAAACCAGTTTCGCTAACGCCGGGCAGATCTCGCCCGGCTACGCGTCCCCTTGGGCCGCTCCCGGCATCCCGCTGAAGGCGATGAAATGGATGGTGCAGCGCCACGCGCCGCTGTCCATCACGCCCGACGGCACCACATTCCAGCTGCAATGGATGTGGCAGATGCTGCGCAACTGCACGCCCGAGCGCTACGCCGTGAACAAGGAGCGCATGGTGCGGCTGGCTGAATACAGCCGCGATTGTTTCAAGGCGCTGCGCGCGGCCACCGGCATCGAGTATGAAGGCCGCCAGCAAGGCACGACCCAGCTGTTCCGCACCCAGAAGCAGCTCGACGACGCGGCCAAGGATATCCGCGTGCTGGAGGAAACGGGCGTGCCGTTCCAGTTGCTCGACCGCGACCAGCTGGTGCACGCCGAGCCGGGTCTGGCCGCCTCGCGCCACAAGCTGGTGGGCGGCCTGCGCCTGCCCAACGACGAGACGGGCGACTGCCAATTGTTCACCACGCGGCTGACGGCCATGGCCGAGCAGCTGGGCGTCAAGTTCCGCTACAACGTCGACATCACGGGCCTGACCGTGGCCGGCGGCGCCATCTCGGGCGTGCAGTGCGGCGCCGAGACGGTGCGGGCCGACAGCTACGTGGTGGCGCTGGGCGCGTACTCGACCACGCTGCTGAGGAACCTGGTCGACATTCCCGTCTATCCGCTCAAAGGCTATTCGATCACCGTGCCCATCGTCGACGGCGGCGCCGCGCCCACCTCGACCATCCTGGACGAGACCTACAAGATCGCCGTGACCCGCTTCGACGACCGCATCCGCGTGGGCGGCATGGCCGAGATCGCCGGCTACAACCTGAAGCTGAACCCGCGCCGCCGCGAGACGCTGGAAATGGTCGTCAACGACCTGTTCCCCGGCGCCGGCGACACGGCCGCCGCCACCTTCTGGACCGGCCTGCGCCCGATGACGCCGGACGGCACGCCCGTGGTCGGCCGCACCGGCATGCGCAACCTGTTCGTCAACACCGGCCACGGCACGCTGGGCTGGACCATGTCGTGCGGCTCGGCCCAGCTGCTGGCCGACATCATCTCCTCGCGCCGTCCCGCGATCCGGGCCGACGACCTGTCCGTGGGCCGCTACAGCCGCCAGGACGCGCCGCGCCAGCCGGAACTGGTGAACGCCTGACGGCCTGCGCGGCTCCCCGCGCCGGGGTCGTCCGTTTTAGAGGACGGCCTCGGCGCATCCTTGCGTTGAGATTGCCCGCCAGCGTGCGTATAATTTCGACATGAATAAACTGGAAGCTTTCGGGCACATCGCTGCCCTGGCCATTCGTGGCGAACTGGTGTTCCCCACCAGCGTCAACGCGGCGCTCCGCGTGCAACTGGCGCTGGACGATCCCGAATGTCCGATCGACAAGGCCATCAACCTGGTGCTGGCCGAGCCCGTCCTGGCGGCCCGCACGGTGGCCATCGCCAATTCCGCCATGTTCAACCGCAGCGGCGCGCCGGCCATCACCAACGTGCGCGGCGCCATCATCCGCATCGGCTACCACAACCTGTACGCGCTGGCCGCCGCCATGGTGGTGCGCCAGTTCGGCAGCAAGATCACCGATCCCGACGTGCGCGCCAAGGCCGAACAGCTGTGGGACCACACGATCCACGTGGCCGCGCTGGCGCGCATCATCGCGCGCCAGGTCACGGGCGTGAATCCCGACACGGCGATGTTCGCGGCCATCGTGCACGAGGTGGGCGGCTTCTACCTGCTGTCGCGGGCCGACGAGTTCCCCGGCCTGCTCGAGGACGACCCCGAGAACTGGCAGCCGGCCAGCGAGGAGATCATCACGCGCGAAGTGATGCACAAGCTGAGCATCCCCGAGCCGGTGGCCGACGCCATCGAAGGCTTGCGCGACGGCTTCCTGTCCATCCCGCCCGACAACCTGCTCGACACGCTGCTGCTGGCCAACCACCTGTCGCCGGTGCCGTCGCCGCTGGCCGGCCCGCAGCGCGAGATCCCGCCCCACTCCGAATCGGCCATCGACTTGTTCATCGACGAGGACAAGCTCAAGGCCATGCTGGAGGAATCGGAAGTCGACGCGGCCGCCATGAGCGCGGCGCTGCTGGTCTGACCGTAGACCCGACTGGTCCCAACCCGCCGCGCGCTCAACGGCGCGGGCGCCCGCCCTGTCGCGCGTGCTGCGCCGCGCCGGGCAGCAACCACAAATCACGGTGTTCCTGCGGCAGGCCGTCCGGCAGCAAGGGATTGGCCAGCTCGATCACGCGCCGCTGGTCGAGCCGCGCATCGCGCAGGGCGGCGCCGAAACGCTGGTTGAACAGGCGCTCGAACGAGCCGTCCGTGATGGCCGCCTCCAGGCCGCGTTTGACGGCGTCGGCCAGTTGCTTGTTGTTGCGGTTGACGAAGTAGTAGAGCGCCGTCGGATAGTGCATGACGATGTGGCGGTCGATGGCCAGTCCCGGATGGGCCGCGGCCTCCGGCCCGATCTCGATCACGGCGCGGGGGAAATAGTCGATGCGGCCGGCCGACAGCATGCTGAACAGCGCCTCGTAGCTGGAATTGGCCGACACCGGCAAGCCATTGCCGCGCAGGATGCCCGTGTCCGGCCAGTCATGTCCCTGGCCACTGCGCAGCCGCCGCAATCCGGCCAGATCGCGCACGTCGGCCAACACCTCCTGGCGGTCGTCGCGCACCAGCGCCAGCCGCCAGCCATAAAGCCCCCGGTCGATGGGGATGCGCACGGCCAGCATTTTCTTCTCGCGCGCCTGGCTGGTCATGGTGGCGATGATATCGACCCCGCCATCGCCCTTGGCGATCTCGAGCAGCACGCGGTCCTGGGTCATGACGATGGGCGACAGTTTCAGCGCGTAGGGGGTGCCCGATTTTTCCAGCGCCAGCCGCAGCAGCGCGATCGGGTAGTCGTCGCGCGCATCGCCGCCCAGCAGCGGGCGGGGGAACATGATGGTGGCGGCCAGCGCCGGCGCGGCCACGGCGGCGCACACCATGGCGGCCAGCCGCGCCAGCAGGCGACGCGGCAAGGCTGGCAGGCGGCGGGCACGCATGCGCGCGTCCTCAGGCCGGCACGGAATAGCCGGAACGGAACGGCTTGACCGTGCCATCCAACGCGAACACGGAACGGTCCACCGCGCCGATGTCGGCGCCGTACACGTGGATGCTGATCGACACCCGGTCGTCATGCGCGTTGCGCACCTGGTGGATATCGCCCAGCGTGGGCGACACGGCCGCCACGGCGCCCGGCGCCAGCCGCTGCGGCGGGCCGCACGGGGCCAGGCTGCCGTCGGCCGCGAACGCGAAGTCCTGCGCCGTCTCGGCCCCGCGCAGCATGCCGATCAAACCCCACACCGTGTGGTTGTGCACGGGCGTGTGCTGCCCCGGCCCCCACACGAAGCTGACGATGGAAAAACGCGCGGCCGGATCGCGGTACAGCAGGTACTGCCGGTAATACTGGGGATCGGGCCTGGCCTGCTCCGGCGGCAGCCAGTCGTCGCGCGCCACCAGCGCGGCCAGCAGCGCGCCGCCCTGCTGCACGAATTCCTGCTCGGTGGCGCCGGCGTCGGCCAGCGCGGTGAAGCCATCCACACAGCACCGCAGAGGCGCCGGCAGACCGGCAGGATCAATTGGTTGCTCGCTTGCTTGCATGCCCTACCCTCCCAACTTCCGACTATCGCAGATTGCCCGTATGGCCTAAAGAATAACGCCCCGGCAGCGGCCACACGGTCAGACCGTGCGGCTCCTGCCCCACCTTGACCTTGGCCACGGCGCCCGTCTCCGTGTTGATGCGGTAGACCACGTCGTCATAACGACCCGACAGCCACAGCGACTTGCCGTCCACGCTCACGTTGCCCATGTCCGGGCTGCCGCCGCCGGGGATCGGCCACTGCGCCGTGATCTTGTTGGTGGCGAAGTCGATCACCGTCACGCTACCCTTGCCGTTGCGCGGGCCGTGGATGCGGTGCGAACCGCGGTTGGCCACGTACAGGCTCTTGCCGTCGCGGCTGGGATACAGCCCGTGCGCGGCCACGCCGGTGGCGATGAAACCCGTCTCCTTGAACGTGGCGCCATCGACCACGTGCACGCCGTCGGCCTCCATGTCGGCCACGTAGAAGCGCTTGCCGTCGGGCGAAATGCGTATGTCCTGCGGCATGCCCTTCTTCGAACTGCAGATTTCCGTGGCGCCGGGGCCGGCCAGGGTCGGCACGTCCTTGTAGCGGGTGGCGGGCATGTTCAGCTTCAGGTAGCCGACCACGCTGCGGTTGACCAGATCGATCTTGACCAGGCTGCCGTCGAATTCGCAGGTGAACAGCGCGTAACTGCCATCCATCGAGAAATCGGCGTGGTTGATGCCGCCGCACTTGGGCGTCTCGATCGCATACTGCAAAGCCAGCGTGCGCGGATCGCGGAAGTCCAGCCGGTGCTTGGCTTCGGCCACCACGATGGCCGATTTACCGTCGGGCGAGAAGTACAGGTTGTACGGATCGTCCACCTTGACGGCCTTACCGGGCTTGCCGGTGCGCGGGTCGATCGGGGTCAGGCTGCCGTCGTCGTAACGCTCGGCGTTGTTGGCCACCCACAGCGTGCGCAAGTCCCACGACGGCACGATGTGCTGCGGCGCGCGGCCGACCTTGAAGCGGTCCACCACTTTCATGCTGGCCGGGTCGATCACGCTGACGTCGTTCGAGCGCAGATTGGGTACATAGATGCGCTCCAGGTCGCCCTTGACGGCGGCGCTCACATGGCTGGAGCCGGTTTCGCTGTACAGGTTGCCGGCGTCGACCACGGGCGGCATGCCGGCCACGGTGGTGGGCGCTGCGGCGCCGGCCGGCGCCGACGTGTTGGACTGGGTGGCGGCATACACGCCGGCGGCACCACCGATGGCGGCGATGGCCAGCGCGGCCAGGCCCAGGCGGGCGGGAATGCGTGCGGTGTGTTTGACAGGTGAATGCATCCTGGGTTTCCTCGATAATGGAAGCGTTGATCTGATAAGCGGTGTCAATGGCCGGGCGGCAGGCGTTTGATCGCCCCCACCGTGGCCTCGATAATCTGTTGGACGCCCAACTGGCCCAGCTCGGCGCTGGCGCGGCGCGGATCGCCGGCCACACCGTCGCCGGGCGTAGGACCGTGCGCCAGCGCGGCGCTGCGCACCTGGGCCGGGTCGAGCGCGAGGCTGAGCGACACGTCGGCCAGACCCGCATGGGCGCCGATTTCGGCCGCCGGGTAACCGCGCTTGCGCAGCAGGGCCGCGAATCCGTCCGACGCGGCCTGGTAATACTCGGGCGGCGCGTAGACGCGGCAGCTGCCGTCGCCGGCCTTGTTCACATGCTGCGCCACGCGCTCCAGGTTTTTCTGGTAGCCGCCGTGGTCGCCGAGCAGCACCACCTGGCGCAAGCCGTGCTGGCACAGGCTGCGGGCGGTGGCGTCGAGCATGGCGTCGAACGCGCTGTCGGGAATGGAGATGGTGCCGGCGAAGCGCATGTGCGCGGCCGGCGGGCGGATGCTGCCTTCCGGGACGTAGCTGACCGTGGGCGCGACGACGGCGTTGCCCAGCCGTTCCGCGATCCGGCCGGCCAGCAGGTGCGCGCGGCCATTGTGCTTGCCCAGCACGATGTAGGGGCCGCTCTGCTCGGTGCCGCCGACCGGCACCAGCACGGTATTGACGCCGGCCGCGATGCGCTCGCGCAGTTCGGGCGACGTGAGCTCCTCCAGGTAGACGCTGGCCGCGCCGGTGCCCGCGCTCGCGCCCGCGCAGGCCGTCGCCAGCGCCAGCATCAATGCAGGGCGGTGCAATAATGGCGGGGTCGGACGGTGCGACGGGGAGACAGGCAGGCGGAAAAAGGCGGTAAATGCAGGCATGACTCGATTATCGCTTGAAATGCCCGGAATCGAAATAGCTGTTTGTCCCGGACGCGCCCGCCGGCGCGCGATCGTCCGATTCCGGGCACAGACCGCCCGCCTCGCCCGCCCTTCAGCCGCCACACCCCGTCCCGTCCACCCGCAGCGGCGCATCGCCGATGGTCGCCTCGGGCCGGTACACGGTGCAGCCCTTCAAGCCCAGCCGCCATGCCTCCGCATACAGCGTTTCGAACTGCGCGAACGGGGTGCCGGGCGCCAGGTTGAGCGTCTTCGAGATGCCCTGGTCCACGTGGGCCTGCAACCGCGACACCATCTGCAACTGGCGCAGCGGATCGATGTCGGCGGCCTCCACCAGCGCCGGCGGCAGCGCCGCATGGGCCCCGTGCAGGCGCCGGAACAGCGTCCACGCGTAATCGGCGGCGGCCACGGTGTGCCGGCTGCCATCGTCGCGCCGCAGCGTGCGCTGCTGGCGCAAGGCGAAGATGGGCTCGACGCCGCTCGACACATTATTGGCCAGCACGCTGATCGCGCCGGCCGGCGCCAGCGCCGTCAAATGGCTGTTGCGGATGCCGCGCTTCCAGATGCTGTCGATCAGCTCGGGCGGCAGGGTCTGGATGAAATCGCTGCCCAGGTAGCTGGCCGCGTCGTAGGCCGGGAACGCGCCGCGCTCGTCGGCCAGCGCGATCGAGGCCCGGTAGGCCGCGTGGCTGACGGTGCGCATGATGACGTCGGCCAGTTCCAGCGCATGGTCGTCGCCATAGCGCACGCCCAGCATGGCCAGCGCGTCGCCCAGGCCCGTGATGCCCAGCCCCAGCCGGCGCGTGGCGTGCGCCACCGCCGACTGCGCCTTGAGCGGCCACGGCGACACGTCGTACACATTGTCGAGCATGCGCGTGGCCACGGTGGCCGCGTCGGCCAGCGCGGCCAGGTCCAGCTTCGGGTGCGGGCCGAACGGCTCATGCACGAACTGGGTCAGGTTGAGCGAACCGAGATTGCACGCGCCGTGCGGCGGCAGCGGCACCTCGCCGCACGGGTTGCAGATGGCAAGTTCCTCGTGGCCGCGCAGGTTGTTGGCGCGCTGCACATGGTCGATGAAGATGACGCCCGGCTCGCCGCTGTCGAACGCGGCCTGCAGCAGGCGCTGCCACAGCGCGCGGGCCGGCATGGTGGCCCACACGGCGCACGGCTGGGCCCCGGTCGCGCCCGGCCAGACCCGCTCGCACACGGGCAGATCGGCCACGGGCGCGTGGCCGCCCACGGGGAACACCAGCGGCCACGGGCCGTCGTCCTCCACGGCGCGCATGAAGTCATCGGTGACGAGCACGGACAGGTTGAAATGACTGAGCGAGCCGTCGCGCTTGGCGTCGATGAAGGCTTCGATGTCGGGATGGTCGCAGCGCAGCGCCGCCAGCATGGCCGGGCCGCGCCCGCCCGGCTGCGACAGGGCGCCGGCCGCCGCGTCCCACACGCGCATGAACGCCAGCGGGCCGGCCGCCGTGTTGCCGCTGCGCCCGGCGCGCGCGCCGGCCGGACGCACGGTCGAGAAATCGCAGCCGACACCGCCGCCGGCCCGCAGGGTCAGCACCGTCTCGCCCAGCGTGGAGAAGATGCCGTCCAGCGCATCGGGCACGGTGCCGGAGGCGAAGCAATTGAACAGCGTGGCGCCATCATGGGCGCGGCCGGCGCCGGCGAGGATGCGGCCGCCGGGCAGGAAGCGGAAGCGCGTCAACACGTGCTCGAAGCGGCCGCGCCACGCGTCGCGCTCGCGCGCCTCGGGCGCCGACAGGGCCAGCGCCACCCGGGACCAGGTGGCCTGCACGTTGGCGTCGCCGTCCGGCCCGCCGCCATAGCGCGCGCGCCATACCAGTTCAGAGATCGGTTCTGTCAGGTAAGCCTCGTTCATCGCGTCCTCCCGCCGAAAGTGGTTCACATTGGTGCGCCGATAACACAAGCGTTGCATTTCTGTCGCGGCGGATCGTCGCGGCCGACATCACCTGTTGCGTTTCGACACGCAAGATCAGCGCGCGCCATGTCAGGTGTTGTCTGCGCTTTCCGCACTAAGCCGATGAATCTAAAAGACTGTTCTCCGGCCGCGCAAAACAGGCCAGCCACATGCATTTTTGGACCATGATCGGCATCAAAAAGTCCATGAAAATATTTTGCTGCCGGTTCTATCGTGCCACTATTTCCATGCGGGTTGGGCGGTGATATTGTGAAGCCGTCAGGCCGTCGATCACTCACCTTAGCGAGCAGCCAGCCATGCATACGACATCGACCAACGCACCACCCTCTCTGCAACAACTGCTGCGCGAATGCCCGCTGTCCGGCGCCGCGCCGGTGGAGATCCACGGCGCCCGCGCGCTCGGTTGCGATCCCAACCACGACTTCCTGTTCCAGGGCTTCAAATACGTGCTCGACGCCAACCGCGACGTGCTGGTGCGGGAAGACATCCACCACTGGATACAGGCCCGCCGCACCCTGAACTGAACCCGCCGTTTCATTGTGGACGCGACACGCCGCGCGCGCAGCACGACAGTTGATTGAGATCAGCTAGCGCGCGAATTTTTCGCGATTGTCCACGCCCCGCCGTCCGCCCGTCCCGGCCGCGCAGTCCGCGCGGAAGCGGATCATCATGCCGCACGGGCGGGAGTAGAATGTGGCGAAGGCGGTTTTTCGCCAGCACCTGATTTGCGTCACCATCCCCTGCTGCGCCGGGCCGTCCGAGGTCGTATTGTGCAAGCTGTGCATTGCCAGCGGGAGAAGATCATGAGCAACATTCAGGCTATCGCTTCATGCGCCCACATCATCAGCGGCGAGGAAGGCGACTACGACGGCTTGCTCGAACAGATAGGCGATGCGCGCATCGTGCTGCTGGGCGAATGCACGCACGGCACGCAGGAGTTCTACCACGAACGGGCGCGCATCACGCAACGGCTGATCAGCGAATGCAATTTCTCGGCCGTCGCCGTCGAGGCCGACTGGCCAGACGCCTACCGCGTGCACCGCTACGTGCGCGGCAACAGCGACGACACGGACGCCGAAAGCGCGCTCGGCGGCTTCAAACGCTTCCCCACCTGGATGTGGCGCAACGCGGAAACGGCGGACCTGATCGACTGGCTGCGCGACTACAACAGCGCGCTGCTGCCGGGCGCGCATCCGGTCGGCTTCTACGGACTGGACCTGTACAGCATGTTCGCCTCGATCGAAGCCGTACTGCACTATCTGGACCAGACCGATGCGGCGGCCGCCGCGCGCGCGCGCCAGCGCTACGCGTGCTTCGAGCGCTACCGCCACGACAGCCAGGATTACGGCTACGCGGCCGGCCTCGGCCTGAGCCCGTCCTGCGAACTGGCCGTGCTGGCGCAACTGCGCGATATGCACAAGCAAGGCGCGCAATACCTGCACCACGCCGACGCCGAAGGCAGCGACGCCTTCTTCTACGCCCAGCAGAACGCCAGCCTGGTGGCCAACGCCGAGCAGTATTACCGCATCATGTTCCAGGACCGCGTGGCCTCGTGGAATGTGCGCGACCGCCACATGACGATGACGCTGGAGGCGCTCGAACACTACCTGTCGCACCGCAACGGCGAAGCGGCCCGCATCGTGGTGTGGGCGCACAACTCGCACCTGGGCGACGCGCGCGCGACGGACGCGGCCGAGGTCTGCCAGTGGAATGTGGGCCAGCTGGTGCGCCAGCTGTATGACAAGCAGGTGTATGCGGTCGGCATGAGCACCTACCAGGGCACGGTGACGGCCGCTTCGAGCTGGAACGGATCGTGGGAAACCATGCAGGTGCGGCCCGCCCTGGCGGACAGTTATGAGGCCTTGCTGCACAAGACCGGCGTGGAACGCATGCTGCTGCCGCTGCACGGCGAAGGCGGCGCCGGCCATCTGCTGCCCAAGCAGCACCTGCAGCGCGCCATCGGCGTGATCTACCAACCGGCCACGGAACTGCACAGCCACTACCTGACGGCCCGCCTGGCCGACCAGTTCGACGCCGTGCTGCACATCGACACCAGCCACGCGCTCACGCCGCTGGACGGCCCGGAAGGCGGCCGCCAGAAGGAACCGGGCGAGGCGCCGGAGACTTTCCCGGCCGGCGTCTAGCCAGCGCGCCGTCGTCGCCGCGCTGGCGGAGACCCATACGCCGCCATTGTTTCGGCGCTCTATGGAGGGAATGCAGGCAGTGCCTGCATTCCCGCCTGCGCGGGAACGACGTTGTCGGCGCTAACTCAGGTACTGTCCGCCATTCACATCGAGCGTGGCGCCCGTGATGAAGCCCGAGCCTTCATCGGCCAGGAAGGCGACGGCCCGTCCGATATCATCTGGCGTGCCCAGCCGCCCCACCGGGATGGCGTCCACGATGGTGTGCAGCACGTCCGGCGCCACCTTGGCCACCATCGACGTGTCGCAATAGCCGGGCGCGATGGCGTTGACCGTGATGTGCTTGCGCGCGCATTCGAGCGCCAGCGCCTTGGTGAAGCCGAGGATGCCGGCCTTGGCCGCCGCGTAGTTGGCCTGGCCGATCTGGCCCTTCTCGCCGTTGATGGAACTGATGTTGACGATGCGCCCGTACTGGCGCTCGCGCATGCCCTCCAGCACGTGCCGGGTCATGTTGAACATGGAACCGAGGTTGGTGTTGATGACGTTCCACCACTGCTCGGGCGTCATCTTGTGCATGACGGCGTCGTCGGTGATGCCGGCGTTGTTGACCAGGATGTCGATCGGTCCCAGCTCGTGTTCGACCTCGGCCACGCCCAGCCCGCAGGCCGCGTACACTGACACGTCCCAGTGGAACACGGGAATCCCGGACGATTGCGAAAACGCTTGCGCCGCCTCCGCGTTGTCATGATAGACGGCCGCCACGCGGTGCCCGGCCGCCTTGAGCGCGAGCGAAATGGCTTGCCCCAGGCCGCGCGTGCCGCCGGTCACCAATGCTAATCTTTGCATCTCAGTTCTCCTTGTAGTGGGCGCGTCGCCGCGCGGTGACAGGGTGGTGATGAAGACGCCGGCCCACCGGCATGCCGGCGGGCTGAATAGCTATTCTGAACCTGTTGCGGCGCGCACGCCAGCACACAAGTGACGCAGATCAGGCCGGCGCGCAATTGCGCCGCGCCCGCCGCCGGTTCTGGCTGGGTCTGGCTGGGTCTGGCTGGGTCTGGCTGGAGCAGGCCGATCAGGCCGGTCAGGCCGGTTCCGCGTTGTCGGCCGGCGCGCTCTGGGCCACGCCGCGCTTGAGCACCACCGGCTTGCCGCCGGCCTGGCGCTTGACCATCCACTGCGCCAGCGACGCATCCATGAAATCGGCGTGACCGGGGAACCATTCACGCAAGGCTTGCGTCAGCGTGCGGCCCACCTCGATGCGGCCAGCTTGCAGCACGGGCCGCACTTCGTACAAGGCGTGCAGCACGCGCTCGTGTTCCTGCACGTGGCAATCGCGCGGGGGAAAGTCGCTCTGCTCCATCCACTGCTTTTCCTGGGCGAAGTGCGCCTCCGCGTGGGCGACGAAGCGCTCGAACACGGCGATGAACCGGGCATCGTCGGCCTGCTCCATCTCGCCCACCAGTTGCACGAATTCCTCGTGGGTCGCGTCCATGGGCGCCAGACCCAGCTTGAACAGATCGGTCCAGACGAAAGGTGCTTGCATAGTGGTGGCTTGCTTGATGGCAGTGTTGTTGGCCGGCGCGGCCGGAACGGTTCGCCATTATAGGACAGCGCCGGCACCGATTGGCGACGACGTCGCCGTCGGATGACTTGCCAACCGTTGTCAATTATTTACTGGAATGAATTTGATCTGGATCAGCCAAAATGCGCGACCAACCGCGTACGCTGGCAAGGCAATCCAACGCAGTCCAAACGCAGTCCAAACGACGGGGCCCTTCATGATACCCATCCATCGCGATCGCGCGGCGCACAGTTTCTACCACCTGGAGCATGTCGGCCTGCAAGGCAAGGCGTGCCAGGGGCTGGCCTGTTTTCTCGCGCGCGGCGCCGACCAGGCCCGCTGGGCCGGGATCGAGCACGATCCGGCCCCCGTGTTCTGCCTGGGCCAGTGCTACCAGGCGCCGGCCAGCCACGGCGACACCACCCCGCCCTACTGCGAAGTGCATGCGGAAGAGACCGTTCTGCTGGGCAATGTGCTGGCCGGCGGCGTGCGCCACTTCGAACACTATCTGGCCAGCGGCGGCGGCGCCGGCTTGCGTCAGGCCCTGGCGCTGGGGCCGCAGGGCGTGCTGCGGGCGCTCGACGAGTCCGGCCTGCGCGGCCGGGGCGGCGCTGGCTATCCCACGGGCGCCAAATGGCGCAAGGTGGCGCAGCACGACACGGCCAGCAAATACGTGGTCGCCAACGCCGACGAGGGCGACCCCGGCGCCTTCAGCGACCGCATGCTGATGGAAGCCGATCCGTTCCGCCTGATCGAAGCGATGCTGATCGCCGGCCTGACGGTGGGCGCGACCCACGGCATCATCTACCTGCGCAAGGAATACGACGGCGCCGCCGCCGTGCTGCGCGACGCGCTGGCCCAAGCCTACGCGGCCGGCTGGCTGGGCCAGGACGCCGCCGGCTCGGACCTTTGCTTCGACCTGGAACTGGTGGTCGGCCACGGCAGCTACCTGTGCGGCGAGGAGACGGCCATGCTGAACGCGATCGAAGGCCGGCGTCCGGAGGCGCGGCTGCGCCCGCCCCAGCTCACGGACCGCGGCCTGCAAGGCCTGCCCACCCTGGTCAACAACGTGGAAACCCTGTGCGCGGTGCCGTGGATCATGCAGCACGGCGCGGCGCGCTACGCGGCGCTGGGCACGGCCGGCAGCACCGGCACCAAGCTGCTGTCGCTCAGTTCCCTGTTCCGCCGGCCCGGCCTGTACGAGGTGGAGTTCGGCATCAGCCTGCGCACCGTCGTCGAGATGCTGGGCCAGGGCGTGCGGCGCGGCCGGCTGACGGGCCTGATGGTGGGCGGGCCGCTGGCCGGCCTGCTGCCGCCGTCGCAGTTCGACACGCTGCTCGACTACGGCGCCATGCAGGCCGCCGGCGGCGCCGTCGGCCACGGCGGCGTGCTGGCCGTGACCGACGCCACCTCCATCGCCGAACTGGTGGCCCACGTGTTCCGCTTCGGCGCGCTCGAGTCGTGCGGCAAATGCACGCCGTGCCACCTGGGCAGCCCGGAGCTGGCGCGCATAGCCGCGCAGGCCGTGGCCGGCCAGCGTGGCGACGGCCAGCGCTGGCGCGCGCTGGTCGAGGCGCTGGCCGCCACCAGCCTGTGCGGCCACGGCCGGGGGCTGGCCGAATTCGCGCAATCGCTTGTCCGCCACTATCCCGAGGAGCTGGCATCATGCTTCATCTGACCATCGACGGCGTGCCGCACACGGCGCAAGCGGGCGACACGCTGCTGCACGTGCTGCTGGCGGCCCGGCGCGACATCCCCCACCTGTGCCACGACGAGCGCGTCCAGCCGTCGGGCGGCTGCCGCATGTGCGTGGTCGAGATCGAAGGCGAAGCGCGCCCCGTCTCCAGCTGCACCACCATCGTCAGCGACGGCATGGCCGTGCGTACGGCCACGCCGTCCATCGAGGCGCTGCGCCACACCAACCTGTCGCTGCTGGCCGCGCGCTATCCCGCCGCCGCCGTGGCAACGGAACCGGACCGGCCCTTCCACCGCCTGCTGGCCCGCTACGGCGTGGCGGCCGGCGGCGCGCCCTGGCAGGAACGGTACGCCGACGACAGCCATCCGCGCCTGGGCGTGGCGATGGACCGCTGCATCTCGTGCGACCGCTGCGTGCGCATCTGCGACGAGCTGCAAGGCCAGTTCGTGTGGCAGGTGTGGCAGCGCGGCGAACGCACCCACGTGGGCAGCGCGCTGGGCGGCTCGCTGCTCGACAGCGGCTGCGTCTCCTGCGGCGCCTGCGCCGACACCTGCCCCACCGGCGCCATCTTCGACAAGGGCGGCGCGCCGGACGCCACGCAATGGACGCGCAGCACCTGCGTCTATTGCGGCGTCGGCTGCCAGATGGACGTGGGCAGCCGTGACGGCAAGGTGGTGGCCGTGCGGCCGGCCCGACACCCGGTCAACCACGGCCACCTGTGCGTCAAGGGCCGTTACGCCTTCGAATACAACCACGCGCCCGACCGCGTCACCACGCCCATGCTGCGCGACGGCGACGGCTGGCGCGCCGTCGGCTGGGACGAGGCGCTCGACCACACGGCCGCCGCCCTGCGCCGCATCCGCGACCAGCACGGCGCGGACGCCATCGGCGTGCTCGGCTCGGCCCGCGCCACCAACGAGGAAAACTACCTGGCGCAGAAGTTCGCGCGCATGGTCGTCGGCACCAACAACGTCGACTGCTGCGCGCGCGTGTGCCACACGCCGTCGGCCAAGGCGCTCAAGACCATGCTGGGCACGGGCGCGGCCACCAACGGCTTCGACGATATCGAGCAGGCCCGCTGCTTCCTGCTGTGCGGCTGCAATCCGACCGAGAACCATCCCATCGTCGGCGCGCGCATCAAGCAAGCAGTGTTGAAGGGCGCGGCGCTGATCGTGGTCGACCCGCGCCGCACGGAGCTGGCCGAATACGCGCAGCTCCACCTGGCCGTGCGGCCCGGCGCCAACGTCCTGCTGTTCAACGCCATGGCCGCCGCCATCATCGAAGAAGGCCTGGTGGATGCGGACTTCGTGGCCAGCCGCGTCGATGGCCTGGATGAATTCACCGCCTTCGCGCGCGCGTACGCGCCCGAGGCGGTCAGCGCGCAGTGCGGCGTGAGCGCCGCCGACATCCGCGCCGCCGCCCGGCTGTACGCGGGCACCGGGCCCGCCATGTGCTTCCACGGCCTGGGCATGACGGAACACACGCAGGGCACGGAAGGCGTGATGGCGCTGATCAATCTGGCGCTATTGACGGGCAACCTGGGGCGCGCGGGCTGCGGCATCAACCCGCTGCGCGGCCAGAACAACGTGCAAGGCTCGGCGCAGATGGGCTGCGAACCGGCCACGCTGACCGGCTCGCAACCGATCGCGCAGGCGCGCGCCATGTTCGAATCCGTGTGGGGCGGCACCCTGCCCGCCACGGAAGGCCTGGACCTGATGCAGATGCTCGACGGCGCGGCGGCCGGCAAGGTCAAGGCGCTGTGGGCCTTCGGCTACGACGTCTACATGTCGATGGCCAACCAGCACGCCAGCGCGCAGGCCTTGGGCCAGCTCGAGTGCGTGATCGTGCAGGACCTGTTCCTCAACGAGACGGCGCGCGCCTTCGGCACCGTGTTCTTCCCCGCCGCCAGCGTGTTCGAGCGCGACGGCACCTTCATGAATTCGGACCGCCGCGTGCAGCGCGTGCGGCAGGCCGTGCCGCCGCCCGGCGATGCGCGTCCGGACTGGTGGATCATCCAGCAACTGGCGCAGCGCATGGGCCACGCGCAAGGCTTCAGCTTCGACGGGCCGCAGGCGATCTGGGACGAGGTGCGGGCCGTGTGGCCGGCCGGCTCGGGCCTCAGTTACCGGCGCCTGGAAGCGGAAAGCCTGCATTGGCCGTGCCCGCAGCGCGACGACGACGCCCACCCCGGCACGCCCGTCCTGCATGGCGACAGCTTCGCCGGCGCCACGCGCGCGCGGCTGGCGCAGATCGCCTACGTGGCCACGCCCGAGCAGTGCGACCCCGACTACCCGTTCACGCTGATGACGGGGCGCGGCCTGTACCATTTCAATGCCGGCACCATGACCTACCGTGGCGCCAACGCGCAGTTGGATGCCAGCGACCTGCTCGACATGGCGCCCGCCGACGCGGCCCGACTGGGTCTGACGGACGGCATGCGCGTGCGCGTGCGCAGCCGCTACGGCGAAGCGGAACTGCCGCTGCGGATCAGCCCCCGCGTCAAGCCGGGCGAGCTGTTCACCACCTTCCACCGGCCCGACCTGCACGTGAACCAGCTCACGTCGCCGCACCGCGACCGGCTGGCGCACACGCCCGAATACAAGGTGACGGCGGTGTGCGTCACGCCCGCATAACGCTTGACGGATGATTTTATGTACGTACAATAAAAAGTATGGACATCAGCTTTGATGCCATCAAGAGTGAGCGCAACGAACGAGAGCGCGGCTGGCAAGGTACATATCATCAGCCTGCGGAAGGCGAACAAACGCGAGGTGAAACTATATGAGGAAGCGACCAAATCCTGAACTACCGGACGATGAGAATCCCGAGTGGACGGCAGAGAGCTTCACCAAAGCGCGTCCAGCCAACCAGGTTCTGCCTCGGTTATTCGGTGATGAGGTCGCCAAGGAAATGCTCAAGCCTCGCGGGCGTCCTCGCGTCGAGTTTCCGAAAGAGCGAATCAATATCCGGTTGTCGCAAGAGGTCATCACCTATTTCAAGGCAGCGGGCGACGGCTGGCAGACCCGTATAGACAGCGCCCTCAAGCAGTTCATTGCCGAACACCCCAACACCGATTGAATACGATGTGCTGGCTTTCGCTGGCTTTCGCTGGCTTTGTTAACAGCTTCTGTGGATAAGCTTGTTAACAAGCCCATCCAGCCCGCACCAAGCGCTTGATTCAAAAGGGAAAAATACAAACTGCCCAGTTTATGAGCAACGCGGCAAGATTGATGGCCGGATAAGCAAAAAAGGGAAGCCGGACGGCTTCCCTTTTTTGAATTCTGGAGCGGGAGAAGAGTCTCGAACTCTCGACCTCAACCTTGGCAAGGTTGCGCTCTACCAACTGAGCTACTCCCGCTTAGGAGTTGTTACCGCGTCCACCGCGCGCGCCATCCGCCTCAAAGCGATTGGAGCGGGAGAAGAGTCTCGAACTCTCGACCTCAACCTTGGCAAGGTTGCGCTCTACCAACTGAGCTACTCCCGCGTGGAGGCGGAACTATAGCAGAGGGCCGCCGGGTTTTTCAAGTGCCCGATGGCCCTTTCGATAAAATTTCCTGAAAACGCGCTCGGAATCAATCCGCCGGCGCCAGCGCCGCCGCGAACGCCGCGCGCGCCGGGTGGTGCAGCACATCCTTGCGCCACACCAGCATGGTGTCGACCCGGGCCACCTCCGGCGGCAGCGCATGCACCCGGATGGTGCGGCCCAGCTTGCGCTGATTGATGATCTCCACCGGCATCAGCGCCACGCCCATGCCGGCCGCCACGCAGCCGATGATGGCTTCGAAGGTGCCGAACTCGGAGATGCGGCCCGGCGCCACGTCCGCCTCGGCGAACCAGGCTTCCAGCCGGCGCCGGTAAGTGCAACCGGAACGGAACACCAGCAGGTTGCGGCGCGCCACGTCCCGCGGCACGCGCACGTCCGGGTGGGACGGCCCCGTGATCAGCACCAGCTCCTCGGCGAACACGGGCTGCTGTTCGAGTTCCGCGTGCGGCACGGGCGCGGCCACCAACGCCACGTCGAGCCGGTGCCGCAGCACGCCGTCCAGCAAGTGGTCGGTCGGCGCCGTCTCCAGCACCAGATCCACCTGCGGATGATGGCGGTTGAAGGCGGCCAGCACTTTGGGTAGCCGGGCCGCCGCCGTCGTCTCCATGGCGCCGATGCGCAACTGGCCCGCTGGCTGCTGGTCGGGGCGCATGGCCGCCTGCGCTTCATCGGCCAGTTGCAGCAGCCGGTCGGCGTAGGCCAGCAAGCGGTCCCCTTCGGGCGTGATCCGCAGTCCCCGGCCGGCGCGGAGGAACAGGGCCACGCCCAGCGATTCCTCCAGCTGCGTCAAGCGGGCCGACACGTTCGACTGCACCCGGTTCAGCCGCGCGGCGGCCAGCGTCACACTGCCCTCCTCGGCCACGGCTTTAAAGATGCGCAAGGCGGACAATTCCATGTCACTCCTTAGTTCTCAAAAAACGATAGATTCAATCATTATTATTCATTTTTTTAAATAGTCAAACGACCGTATAGTGCAATCATCGTTCAACCATCGCCCGCAGCGCCATCAACGAGGAACCGCCTTGAACACCGAACGCCCCACGTCGCCAGCCCTGCTGCTGGCCTGCAGCTTCGCCTTCATCATCGTCCAGCTCGACGTCACCATCGTCAACGTGGCGCTGCCGCGCATGGGCCTCGACCTGAATGCCGGCGTGGGCGCGCTGCAATGGGTGGTGGACGCCTACACGCTGGGCTTCGCCGTGTTCCTGCTGTCGGCCGGCGTGATGGGCGACAAGTTCGGCGCGCGCCCGGTGTTCCTGGCCGGTTTCGTCCTGTTCATGCTGGCCTCGGCCGCCTGCGCGCTGGCGCCCAGCGCCTTGCTGCTGAACGTCGCGCGCGCCCTGCAGGGCGTGGGCGCGGCGCTGCTGGTGCCAAGTTCGCTGGCCATCCTCAACGCCGCCTACCGCCACGACCCGGCGCGGCTGGCCAAAGCCATCGGCTGGTGGACGGCCGCCGGTGGCGTCTCCATCGCCGCCGGTCCCGTGCTGGGCGGCCTGTTGCTGACCCTGGGCGGCTGGCGCGGCATCTTCTGGGTCAACGTGCCGGTGTGCGTGGCGGGCTGCGCGCTGACCTGGGCCGTGGTGCCGCGCGCGTCCGGCAAGACGCCGTCGCGCCACCTGGACTTGCCGGGGCAGTTGCTGGCCATTGTGGCGCTGGCCAGCCTGGTGGCAGCCATGATCGAAGCGCAATCGCTGGGATTACGCAGCGCCGCAGTGGTGGGCGGCCTGCTGCTGGCCGGCGTGGCCGGCGCCGCGTTCATCGCCGTCGAGCGTCGCGCCGCCGCGCCCATGCTGCCGCTGCGGCTGTTCGGCAGCCGGCCGTTCTCGGGCGCCGTGCTGTTCGGGGTGCTGGTCAACTTCACCTACTACGGCATGATCTTCGTGCTCAGCTTCTACCTGCAGCGGGTGCGCGGCTACACCGTGATGCAGACCGGCCTGGCGTTCCTGCCGCTCACGGGCACCTTCATCTTCTCGAACATCGCCAGCGGGCGGCTGGCGGCACGTACGGGATTGCGACCGCCCATGGTGGCGGGCGGCCTGCTCTGCGGCGGTGGTTACGCGCTGCTGGGGGCGTTGGGCATAGGGGCGGACGCCAGTTTCGCGGCCATGTTGCCGGGACTGGTGCTGATCCCGGCCGGCATGGGGCTGGCCGTGCCGGCGATGACGACGGCGATCTTGTCGAGCGTGGAAAAGGAACAGGCGGGAACGGCGTCGGCCATCCTGAACACGGCGCGCCAGGTGGGCGGCGCGGCCGGGGTGGCCATGTTTGGCGCCATCGTGGCGCATGGCGACGGTGCGGCCGTCACCACCGGCGTGCGGATGGTGATGGCCATCTGCGCCGTGTTGCTACTGGCGGCAGCCGCCACGGCCGGCTGGAGCCGGCCTGGCCGGATCCGCCCCGCCGTCGCTGGCTGAGGTGTTATTTGTAGAAGACTTCGATGCGGCCCGACAGCTTGACCAGCATGGGGCGGCCCTTGCGGTCCAGCGACTTGCCGGCGGCGACCTTGATCCAGCCTTCGCTGACGCAGTATTCCTCGACGTCGCGGCGTTCCTTGTCGTTGATCTTGATGCCGATGTCGTTCTGCAGCACATCCACATTGTGGAACGGGCTGCGTGGATCGACCGACAGGCGGTCGGGTAATGGGGGGAGAGAGGTAGTATCGTTCATGGCCGCAATTATCCACGAGAACAGGCGGCGAGACAACGCCCGCACAGAACCGGGGTCAGGTCATGCCAGCAAGAAATTTTTCTTTTAGCATGACCTGACCCCGGTTTAGCGGGCCAGCCGTTCGACGAAGCGGGCGGCCTGCTCGGTGACGGCGCGGTAGTCGCCGTGCGCGGCGGGCGCCGTCAGGCTGCCGCCGATGCCGACGGCCTGCGCGCCATGGGCGAACCATTCGGGCAGGTTCTCCACCGTCACCCCGCCGGTGGGCATCAGCGGCGCCTGCGGCAACGGCGCGCGCAGCGCTTTCAGGTAGGCGGGGCCCAGCGTCTCGGCCGGGAAGATCTTGACCAGATCGGCGCCCGCCTCCATCGCCGCCACGATCTCCGTCGGCGTCACCGCGCCGGGCATGGACAGCACCTGGTAACGCTGGCACAAGCGTATCGTCTCCGCGCTGACGGCCGGCGAGATGATCATGCGCGCGCCGGCCAGGATCGCCAGCCGCGCCGTCTCCGGGTCGAGCACCGTGCCGGCGCCCAGCAGCACGCGCTCGCCGTGGCGCTGGCGCAGCGTGCGCAGCACGTCCAGCGTGTCCGGCGTGGTGAAGGCCACTTCCAAGGCCGTCATGCCGCCGGCGATGCAGGCCTCGGCCAGTTCCAGCGCTTCGCCGGCAGACGCGGCGCGCACGATGGCCACCATCGGGCGGCGCAGCAGGGTTTGCATCAGTTCGTGTTTGTACATGTCGGTCTTCCGTTCAATGCGGTTCAGGGCAAGGCGCCGAAGCGCGCTTCCGGCACGCCGCGCGCGGCGGCGATCGTGGCGCCAAACAGGCCGCCAGCCATCGGCTGCGCGGCCCGCGCTTCGGGCGCCAGGTGTTCCCACGCGGTGGTGACGAATAGTTGATCGTATCCGGCGCCGCCCAGGCAGGGGCAGCTGGGCTGGGTGACGGGCAGCGGCCAGGTCGCCACCAACGCGCCGTCGGGCGCGTAGCGCGCCACGCGCGAGCCGCCCCACTGGGCGTTCCATAGATGGCCTTGGGCGTCGATGATGGCGCCGTCGGGCCAGGCGTCGCTGCCGCGCAGGTCGGCGAACACGGTGGTGCGGGCCGGCCCGCCGCTGCCATAGCCGTCCCAGCGCATGATGGTCTGGCGCAGCGTGTCGCTGAAGTACATGGTGTCGCCATCGAGGCCGAAGCAGATGCTGTTGGCGATGGCGCACGCGGGCAGCGGCAGCCGTTCCAGCGTCAATTCGGTATTGAGACGGTAGTAGCCGCCGATGGCTTGCTTGTCGGCGCGCTCGTCCAGCGTGCCAAACACGAAACGGCCCTGGCGGTCGCACCGCCCGTCGTTGACGCGGGTGTGCGGCAAATCCGGTTCCACTTCCACGATGGTGCTCACGCTGGCGTCGCGCAGGTCCAGCCACGCGAGCCGCGAGGCCAGGCCGGCCAGCAGCAAGTTGGGGTCGTCGGTCAGGGCGAAGCAGCACAGGCGTTCGGGCAAGGCCCACTGCCGTTGTTCACCCGTGGCCGGGTGGTAGCTGTGCAGGCGTGCGCCGTGGATGTCGGTCCAGAAGACGCGGGCGCTACGCTCGCACCACAGCACGCCCTCGCCCAGCTCGTCGCCGGCATCCACCAGCAGTGCCAATGGCGCGGCCATCAATGCGACTCGCGCGGCACGGCCGAACCACGGCAGCCGACCAGGAAGTCGAGGTCCACGCCTTGGTCGGCCTGCAGCACGTGTTCGGTGTACATCGACTGGTAGCCGCCGCGCATGGCCGCTTCCGGCGCGCGCCATGCCTCCTTGCGCCGCGCCAGCTCGGCGTCGTCCACCTCCAGGTGCAGGCGTCGGTTGGGCACGTCCAGTTCGATCATGTCGCCGTCGCGCACCAGCGCCAGCGGCCCGCCCATGGCCGCTTCCGGCGCCACGTGCAGCACCACGGTGCCGAAGGCGGTGCCGCTCATGCGCGCGTCCGAGATGCGCACCATGTCCGTCACGCCTTGCGCCAGCAGCTTCTTCGGCAGACCCATGTTGCCCACTTCGGCCATGCCCGGATAGCCTTTCGGGCCGCAGTTCTGCAGCACCATCACGCTGTCGGCGTCGATTTCAAGTTCGGGGTCGTCGATGCGGCGCTTGTAGTGCTCGATGCTGTCGAACACCACCGCCCTGCCCCGGTGCCGCATCAGCGCGGGCGTGGCGGCCGACGGCTTGATGATGGCGCCGCGCGGCGCCAGGTTGCCCTTGAGGACGGCGATGCCGCCGTCGTCCTTGAACGGCGCGGCCAGCGGGTGGATCACCTCGGGGTTGAAGTTCTCCGCGTCGGCCACGTTGTCGGCCACGCTGGCGCCGGTCACGGTGAAGGCCGCGCTGTGCAGCTTGCCCAGCAGTTCGCGCATCACCACGGGCAGGCCGCCGGCGTAGTAGAAGTCCTCCATCAGGTACTGGCCGGACGGCATCAGGTTGAGCAGGCATGGCATGTCGCGCCCCAGCCGGTCCCAGTCGGCCAGCGTCAGTTCGACGCCGATGCGCCCCGCGATGGCCAGCAGGTGGACCACGGCGTTGGTGGAGCCGCCGATGGCGCCGTTGACCATGATGGCGTTCTCGAACGCGGCGCGGGTCAGCACGTGCGACAGGCGCAGGTCCTCGTGCACCATGCCGACGATGCGGCGGCCCGTCATCTGGGCCTGCAGCTTGCGGCGCGAATCGACGGCGGGGATGGCGGCGTTGCCCGGCAAGGCCACGCCCAGCGCCTCGACCATGGCCGCCATGGTGGAGGCGGTGCCCATCGTCATGCAGTGGCCGGCCGAGCGCGACATGCACGATTCGGCCTCCTTGAACTGGGTTTGCGTCATGCGGCCGCTGCGCACGTCCTCGGAGAATTTCCACACATCGGTGCCGGAGCCGATCGGCTTGCCCCGGTAGTTCCCGCTCAACATGGGGCCGCCCGACAGCACGATGGTGGGCAGGTCGACGCTGGCCGCGCCCATCAGCAGCGCCGGCGTGGTCTTGTCGCAGCCGGTCAGCAGCACCACGCCGTCGAGCGGGTTGGCGCGGATCGACTCCTCCACGTCCATGCTGGCCAGGTTGCGGAACAACATGGCCGTGGGCCGCAGATTCGATTCGCCCAGCGACATGGCGGGGAATTCGACCGGCAAGCCGCCCGCCTCCAGCACGCCGCGCTTGACCGCCTCGGCCAGGTCGCGGAAATGGGCGTTGCAGGGCGTGAGCTCGGACCAGGTGTTGCAGATGCCGATCACGGGCCGGCCGTCGAAGGCATCGTCCGGTATGCCCTGGTTCTTCATCCAGCTGCGGTGGATGAAGGCATCCTTGTCGTCGCCGCCGAACCAGTGCTGGGAGCGCAGCTTGCGTTTTTTCGTCTCGGTCATTTTTATGTCTTGGTGGTGAGGTGGATGAGGGCGCCGGTCAAAGCGCGAGGGCCGCGTCGGCCGGCACCAGCCCGCGCGCCGCCGCCACCGTCATGGCGCCGGTGCCGGACAGGCCGGCCTGCTGCGCGTCGGTGGCGACGATGCGCCGGCCGTAAAAGAATCCGTTGTCTTCGATCAGCAGCGCCAGCGCGTCGCGCAGCATCGGTTTGCCGCAGATGACGATGGTGGTGTCGGGCCGCATCTGGATCGCGCTGCTGTTCTTCAGGGCCAGCACGTCGTCCGACAGCACGGCGCCGAGCAGGAAGCTGGCGCGCTCGTCGTGCTGCAGGTCGGTGAACTGGGCCAGCGTGCGCACGCTGAAGCAGGCGCGCGCGAGGCCGGTGCGCTGGGCCGTGGCGGCGCCGGCCAGCAGCAGCTCCGGCCGCAGCTCGCGTCCGAACTGGGCGCCCAGCGACTGGCTGATCAAGGTGTGCTGGGTGATCGCCTGCAGCAGTTCGCCCGACAGCGTGGTGGCGCAGCCCGTGATGCGCTGCGCCTGGTCCACGCTGACCAGTTTGGTGTGCGAGCCTGGCAGCACCAGCAGGGCGTGGCCGCTCAATTCCAGGCGGCGCAGCAGGCCGATGGTCTCCGTCTCCTCGCCGCGCATCATGTCCATCGCCTCGTGATTGAGCAGGCTGACCTTGTGGTTCTGGTTGCGCACGCCGGGGATGAACCAGATCGGCTGGGCGCACACTTCCGGCATCTCCATGCGCACCATGCCGCGCGCCAGCTCGGCCAGGCCCACGGGCGCCGTCAGGTGCGGCACTTCCACCAGCCCCAGGCCGGAGGTGATCATGCCGCTGGCCAGCACCAGGCCCACGTCGGACGCCTCCAGCCCGGCCTGGGCCAGCGTGAGCTTGATGATGTCGCGCACGGCGTGCTTGAGGGCGTCCTTGCTGCCGCTGATGGCGCTGTCGCGCACCCCCACCTCCACCGCCGCCTGCGCCAGCAGCGCACCGTGGCGCCACAGGTAGCAGCGGCTGTTGGTGGTTCCGGAATCGATGGTGATAATGTTCATGGCGCGCGCTTGCTTATCTATGCGGGAAGAAGCCACATCTTAGGACCGCCGCCCATGGCTGACCAATGACTAATTTTCGAGATCCGATATCTTTTTCGATATCTGCTACCATTTCCCGCCCACGCCATGGCCCCGTGCTTTTCCCTTGGAAGCCGCCGGGGACGGAGCTGTCGCCCATACGCATATCCATTTCGATATCGTTCTTGCGGAAAAAGTCATTAGTAATGCGCTGTGGACTATTTATGATCCACACATCGCCGCCTGTGTCATTCCGCCGCAAGCGCGACAACCGTAAGGCCGGCGATCCCGCCTGGCCCACATGATCAAACCTATAAGAATCTGGAGACTACGAATGAAGATGAAGACTATGCTTGCCGCCCTGATGATGGTGGGCGCCCTGGGCGCCGTCTCCCACGCCAGCGCGCAAGACAAAGGCCTGATCGGTATCTCGATGCCGACCAAGTCCTCGGCCCGGTGGATCGCCGACGGCGACAACATGGTCAAGGTGTTCAAGGAAAAAGGCTACAAGCCCGACCTGCAGTACGCCGAGGACGACATCCCCAACCAGCTGGCCCAGATCGAGAACATGATCACCAAGGGCGCCAAGGTGCTGGTGATCGCCGCCATCGACGGCACCACCCTGGCCGGCGCGCTGCAGAAGGCGGCCGACAAGGGCGTCAAGGTGATCGCCTACGACCGCCTGATCCGCAATTCCAAGAACGTCGACTACTACGCCACCTTCGACAACTTCCAGGTCGGCGTGCTGCAGGCCCAGTACATCGAAAAGGCGCTGGACCTGCCACACGCCAAGGGCCCGTTCAACATCGAACTGTTCGGCGGCTCGGCCGACGACAACAACGCCTTCTTCTTCTACAACGGCGCCATGTCGGTGCTCAAGCCCTACATGGACCAGGGCAAGCTGGTGGTGCGCAGCAAGCAGATCGGCATGGACAAGGTGGCGACCCTGCGCTGGGACGGCGCCGTGGCCCAGGCCCGCATGGACAATCTGCTGAGCGCCAACTACGGCAAGGCCCGCGTGGACGCCGTGCTGTCGCCGTATGATGGCCTGAGCATCGGCATCCTGTCCTCGCTCAAGGGCGTGGGCTACGGCACGCCGAAGCAGCCGTTCCCGGTGGTGACGGGCCAGGACGCGGAAGTGGCGTCGGTCAAATCGATCCTGCGCGGCGAGCAGCGCTCGACCATCTTCAAGGACACGCGCGAGCTGGCCAAGGTCACGGCCAACATGGTGGACGCGGTCCTGAACGGCAAAACCCCGCCGATCAACGACACCAAGACCTACAACAACGGCGTCAAGGTGGTGCCGGCCTACCTGCTCAAGCCGGTCAGCGTGGACATCCACAACTGGAAACAGGTGCTGGTGAGCGGCAGCGGCTACTACAGCGAGTCGCAGTTCAAGTAAGCGGCGTACCCCGGCGGTGTGCAGCGCCGCCGGGGCGTTCATGCAAGACAGTCCGAGAACGAATATGACCAATACCATCCTGGAAATGCGCGGGATAAGGAAGACCTTTCCGGGCGTGATAGCGCTCGACCACGTGAACCTGAAGGTGCGCGACGGCGAGATCCACGCCATCGTCGGCGAGAACGGCGCCGGCAAATCCACGCTGATGAAGGTGCTGAGCGGCGTCTACCCGCACGGCAGCTACAGCGGCGACATCCATTATCAGGGCCAGGTGCGCGCCTTCCGCGACATCGCCGACAGCGAACACGCTGGCATCATCATCATCCACCAGGAACTGGCGCTGGTGCCGCTGCTGTCGATCACCGAGAATATCTTCCTCGGCAACGAGCCTGGCCGCCACGGCGTCATCGACTGGCACACGGCCCACGAGAAGACGCGCGAACTGCTGCGCAAGGTGGGCCTGAAGGAAGCGCCCGACACCCCCGTCAACCGGCTCGGCGTGGGCAAGCAGCAGCTGATCGAGATCGCCAAGGCGCTGTCCAAGCAGGTCAAGCTGCTGATCCTGGACGAGCCCACGGCCAGCCTGAACGAAAGCGACAGCGACGCCCTGCTGGCGCTGCTGCTGGAACTGAAGGCGCAAGGCATCGCCTCCATCCTCATTTCGCACAAGCTCAACGAAATCGCCAAGGTGGCCGACAGCATCACCGTGCTCCGGGACGGCAACACGGTCGACAGCTTCGACTGCCGCGCGGAGCAGATCAGCGAGGACCGCATCATCCGCCACATGGTGGGCCGCGACATGGCGGAGCGCTATCCGCGCCGCGTGCCCAACATCGGCGACACCTGCTTCGAGGTGCGCGACTGGCGCGTCCACCATCCTGAGAACGCGGAACGCCAGGTCATCAAGGGCATCGATCTCAAGGTGCGCAAGGGCGAGGTGCTCGGCATCGCCGGCCTGATGGGCGCGGGCCGCACGGAACTGGCCATGAGCATCTTCGGCCGCTCCTACGGCCAGAAGATCAGCGGCCAGGCGTTCAAGGACGGCGCGGCCATCGACGTGAGCACGGTGCAAAAGGCCATCGGCCACGGCATCGCCTACGTGACGGAGGACCGCAAGGCGCTGGGCCTGGTGCTGCAGGACGATATCAAGCGCAACACCAGCCTGGCCAACCTGAACGGCGTGGCGCGCCATCTCGTGATCGACGAGGCGCGCGAATACAAGGTCGCCGACGACTTCCGCAGCAAGCTGCGCATCCGCTGCGCCGACGTGTTCCAGCAGACGCTCAACCTCTCGGGCGGCAACCAGCAGAAGGTGGTGCTGGCCAAATGGCTGTTCTCGAAGCCGGACGTGCTGATCCTCGATGAGCCGAGCCGCGGCATCGACGTGGGCGCCAAGTTCGAGATCTACACCATCATCAACCAGCTGGTGGCGGAAGGCAAAAGCATCATCATGATCTCGTCGGAGATGCCGGAGCTGCTGGGCATGTGCGACCGCATCATGGTCATCAATGAAGGCAGCTGCGTGGGCGAATTCAGCGCGGCCGAAGCGACGCAGGAAAAAATCATGCGCGCCATCGTATTAAACGGAGACAAGCAACATGGGTAATCACATCGAAGCCGGCGTGGCCGGCGAACTGGCCAACCTCGCCAAGCCTGCCGCGCCAGCGGAGCCGGCGGCACCAGCGGCAACGGCCGCGCAGCAGCACGCGCCGCCACGGGGCGCATCGGCGCTGGGCTTCATCAAGAACAACCTGCGCGAGTACGGCATGCTGTTCTCGCTGGTGCTGATCATGGCCTTCTTCCAGTTCATGACAGACGGCACGCTGATGGAGCCGCTCAACATCACCAACCTGCTGCTGCAGAACAGCTACGTCGTCATCATGGCGCTCGGCATGCTGATGGTGATCGTGGCCGGCCATATCGACCTGTCGGTCGGTTCGGTGGTGGGCTTCGTCGGGGCGTTCGCGGCCGTGCTGATCGTGAACTACAACCTCAATTACGTGCTGGCCGGCGCCCTGTGCCTGGTCATGGGTGGCCTGATCGGCGCGGCGCAAGGCTATTTCGTCGCCTACGCCAGGATCCCCTCGTTCATCGTCACGCTGGCCGGCATGCTGGTGTTCAAAGGCTTGACGCTGGCGCTGCTGCAGGGCCAGTCGGTGGGCCCGTTCCCGGACGGCTTCCAGCACCTGAGCTCCGGCTTCATCCCCGAACTGTTCGGCGGCGGCGATCTGCGCCTCACTTCCCTGCTGCTGGGCGTGGTGGCCGCCGTGATACTGGGCTACGTCAAGCTGCGCGCCCGCGCGCGGCTGGTGGGCAGCGGCATGTCCGATGAGCCGCTGGCCTTCTTCCTGGTCCGCAACCTGCTGCTGGCCGCCGCCATCGTCTACTTCAGCTACCTGCTGGCGTCCTACAAGGGCATGCCCAATGTGCTGATCGTGATGGCGCTGCTGATCATGGCCTACACCTTCATCGCCAACCGCACCGTGATCGGCCGCCGCGTGTACGCCGTGGGCGGCAACGAGAAGGCCAGCCGGCTGTCGGGCATCAAGACCGAGCGCGTGAGCTTCGCCACCTTCGTCAACATGGGCGTGCTGGCCGCGCTGGCCGGCCTGATCTTCGCCGCCCGTTTGAACACGGCCACGCCCAAAGCGGGCACCGGCTTCGAGCTGGACGTGATCGCGGCCTGCTTCATCGGCGGCGCCTCGGCCTCGGGCGGCGTGGGCAAGGTGATGGGCGCGGTGATCGGCGCCTTCGTCATGGGCGTGATGAACAACGGCATGTCGATCATGGGCATCGGCATCGATTACCAACAGGTGATCAAGGGGCTGGTGCTGCTGGCGGCCGTGTTCGTGGACGTCTACAACAAGAACAAGTAAGGAACGGTTTTTCTCCCCTCTTGACCCGGCAAGCGCGCGCTCGCCGGGTCTTTTTTTCATCCGCTCAGAAAATCTCCTTCGCCACTGAACGCAAGGCGCGCAACAGCAGTTCGGCACCGGGCGACGGCAGATGGCCATCCAGCGACACGATCCCGTAAGCATCCATCCGGCATGGCAGATCGATCGGCAGCACGCTCAGCACGTTCTGCGACTCGTAATACCGGGCCACGGCGATCGGCATCACATGCAGGGAATCGGTCTGCTGCAACAGGGCCGTGACCAGCAGCACCGCCGTCGTGTCGATCACGTTCAGGGGTGGCGTGAGGCCGGCGCGGCGGAACATCAGGTCGCAGCGCGAGCGCAGGATGCTGCCCTGCGGCGGCAGGATCCACGGCCGGTCCGCGATATCCTTCAGTTGCAGGCCGTCGACGGCCAGCAGCGGATGGCCGACCCGCACCACCACGCACGCCGGTTCGTCCGTCAATTCCTCGTACTGCAGGCCGGCCGCGCTGACGCGCTCCGGGATGCGGCCGATCATGAAATCGAGCCGCCCCCGTTCCAGTTGATCGAGCAGCACGTTACTCTGCTCCATCTGCACGCCGATGCGCAACCTGGGCGCCTGCTCCTTCACCATGGTCAGCACGCGCGGCAGCAGCACCAGGCCGGGCGTCATGATGGTGCCGATCTCCACCTGGCCCTGCAGGCCGGATTTGACGGCGACGATGTCGTCATGCGCCAGCGACAGGCTGTTGAGCGCCATGCGCGCGTGGCGGATCATCGTTTCGCCGTAGATGGTGGGCTCCATGCCGCGCGGCAGGCGCTCGAACAGCTGCACGCCCAGCATGTCCTCCAGCTCCTTGAGCTGCTTGGAGGCGGCCGGCTGCGTCATGTGCAGCTCCTCCGAGGCGCGGTGGATGTTGCGCTGTTCGTCGAGCGCGATCAGCAGCAACAGCTGCCGGGTTTTCAGGCGGGCCTGCAAGAACCAGTTGGGGTTGATATCCATAGTGAAATATTATCAGTCTCTGGTCTGGAATGCGAAAAAGCCGGCTGCGGGTCGCGCAGCCGGCTGGCAAGGGGTGGACGGTGGCGCTGCGGGGTTCAGACCCAGCCGGCGTCGACGATGAATTCCTGGGACGTGCACATGGCGCCATCATCGGCGGCCAGGAACAGCGTCATGGAAGCGATATGCCCGGGCAGCAGCTTGCCGGGCAGGCACTGGCTCTTCCTGATTTCCTCCTCGGCCGCCTGGTCGACCCACAGCGCCAGCTGGCGTTCCGTCATCACCCAGCCCGGCGTGACCGTGTTCACGCGGATGCCGTGCGCGCCGTACTCGCGCGCCAGTCCGCGCGTGAGCCCCACCACGGCCGCCTTGGCCGTCGTGTACACGGGATAGCCGGCGCCCTTGATGTGCCACGAGATGGAACTGATGTTGATGATGGACCCGCCGCCCTTGCGCTTCATGCCCTCGAACACGGCCTGGCAGGTGAAGAACATGGGCCGCTGGTTGATGGCGATGCGCTGGTCCCAGTATTCGGGGGTCACGTCGGCCGTCTGGTGGCGCTGGTCGTTGGCGGCGTTGTTGACCAGGATGTCGAAGTCGCCATCCACCCCGTCCGGGCCGGCCAGTTCGGCCATGGCCTGCCGCAGCGCCCCGATGTCGGCGATGTCGCAGTGGCGGAAGCGCGGCGCCGGATGGCCGGCCTGCGCCACGCGCCGGCACAGCGCCTCACTCGCCTCGTGCGCGATGTCGACGAAGGCGACCAGCGCGCCCTGCTCCGCGAACGCCGCGACCAGCGTTTCGCCGATGCCGCTGCCGCCGCCGGTGATGAACACGCGCTTGCCGCGCAAGCTGCCGTAGGTGGCCAATTGATTCATGTGTGTCTCCAAGTCTTTCGGATTGCTTTTATGCGTCATTATCGTCCCGCAGCACGGAAGGCAGCAACGCCTGCGGCAGGTTCTGGTAGGCCACGGGGCGCAGGAAGCGCTGGATCGCCGCTGTGCCGACCGAGGTGCTGCGCCCGTCCGAGGTGGCCGGGAACGGCCCGCCATGCACCATCGCGGCCGCCACTTCCACGCCGGTGGGGAAGCCGTTGGCCAGGATGCGGCCGGTCTTGCGCTCCAATACCGGCAGCAGGGCCCGCGCCGCGTCGAGGTCGCCGTCATCCATCTGCAACGTGGCCGTCAGCTGCCCCTCAAGGCTCTCGGCCACCTGGCGCATCTGCGCCATGTCGCGGCAGACGACCAGCAACGCGGCCGGGCCGAACACTTCCCCGGCCAGCGCGTGCTGGGCCAGGAAGGCGTCGGCGCTGGTGCGGAACAGGGCCGGCGCGCCCTTGCCATCGTGCTGCCCGGTCATGGCCAGCGTGGCCACCTGCGGATGCTCGGCCAACTGGCGCATGCCGCGCTGGTAGGCCTGGGCGATGCCGGGCGTGAGCATGGGCGCGGGCCGCCCCTCGGCCACGGCCAGCGCCGCCGCCAGTTCGAAGCGTTCCAGGTCAGGGCCGTCCAGCGCCAACAGCAGGCCGGGATTGGTGCAGAACTGGCCCACGCCCATCGTGAGCGAGGCCGCGAAATCGGTGGCGATCTGGCCGCAGCGGGCCGCCAGCGCGGCCGGCAGCAGGAACACGGGGTTGATGCTGCTCATTTCCGCGTACACGGGAATCGGCTGGGGACGCGCGGCCGCCAGCGCCATCAGCGCCAGACCGCCGCTGCGCGAACCGGTGAAGCCGACCGCCTTGACGGCCGGATGACGCACCAGTTCCTGCCCCACCTCGTTGCCGGCGCCCGTCAGCAGCGCGAACGCGCCGGCCGGCATCTGGCACAGCGCCAGCGCCTTGGCCACGGCGCGCGCCACCAGTTCGGACGTGCCGGGATGGGCCGGATGGGCTTTCACCAGCACCGGGCAGCCGGCCGCCAGCGCCGACGCCGTGTCGCCGCCCGCCACCGAGAACGCCAGCGGGAAATTGCTGGCGCCGAACACGGCGACCGGCCCCAGGCCGATCATGCGGCGCCGCAGGTCCGGACGCGGCGGCGTGCGTTCCGGCAGCGCGCGGTCGATCACCGCGTCATTCCATCCGCCTTCGCGCAGCAGGGCCGCGAACAGATTGAGCTGGTTGATGGTGCGCGTGCGCTCGCCTTCGAGGCGTGCGCGCGGCAGGCCGCTCTCGGCGCAGGCGCGCTCGATCAGCGCGTCGCCCAGTTCCTCGATCTGCATGCCGATGGTTTCCAGCAGCGTGGCGCGCTGCGCGTCGCTGCTGGCGCGGAAGGTATCGAACGCCGCGTCGGCCAACCGACATGCGAGGTCGATCTGGGCCGCGTCCACCGCGTGGAAATCAGGTTCCATGCTGTGCGCTTCGGCCGCATGCCAGGCCATGAATGGCTGGCCCTTGCCTTTTACGGCCATGCCGCCGATCAGTGCTTCGCCGGTGATCGTCATAATGGCACCACCTTGGCGATGCCGGCCGCGTAAGTGGCCAGCGTGTTGCGCAGGGCCGGCCCGAACACGGGCGCCTCGATCTCGAACGTCTCGCCCGGCTGAACAGAGATGTTATCGGCCACGCTCAGGGTCGCCGTGCCAAAGAAGTGGATATGCACGTCGCCCGCGCGGCGGAACAGCGGGTACTTGAAGTGATGGTGTTCGAGGTTGGCGATGGTGTGCGACATATTTTGCTCGCCACTGACGAAGGCCTTCTGCCAGCGCACCCGCCCTTCCTTATCCAGGATGCGCGACTCGCCCTCCACATGCGGCGGCAGCTCGCCCACCAGCAGCGCCGGGCCCAGGCCGCAGGCGCGCAGCTTGGAATGGGCCAGGTACAGGTAGTTCTGGCGTTCCGTCACGTGATCGGAGAACTCGTTACCGATCGCGTAGCCGACGCGGTACGGCTGGCCATCGTCGCCGATCACGTACAGGCCGGCGATTTCAGGCTCCTCGCCGCCATCGAGCGCGAATTCGGGCATGCGCAGCGGCTGGCCGCTGGCCGCCACGATGGAGCCGTCGCCCTTGTAGAACCATTCCGGCTGCACGCCGGCCGCGCCGGGCTGCGGCTTGCCGCCTTCCACGCCCATGCGGAACATCTTCATGCTGTCGCTCAGGTTCTCGACGGCGCCGCCGATTTTCTTGTGCATGGCGTCGCGCGTGTCGGCGCTGCCCAGGTGGGTCAGGCCGGTGCCCGTGACATAGCAGTGCGCCGGGTCGGCATGGTCTAGCGGCGCCAGCAAGCGGCCCGTGTTCGCCACCGTGGCGTAATCCTCGGTCGCCGTGCCAACCGCCTCGCCGGCCAGCGCGGCCAGGCCACGCCTGGCGCGGATCGCGGCCTGGGCCAGCGCGTAGGTGCTGTCGTAGCCGTCGATCACGCGGATCGTATCGTGTTCGAGCACGCCCACGCGGCGCGCCCCGTCTTCATTCTTGAATTGAACCAGTAACATGGTGTCTCCCGCTAGTCTCAGTGTGAATGCTTGGGCACGTCCGAACCCCGGTTCCCGACGAGGAAATCGAAGTCGCAGCCCTCGTCGGCCTGCAGCACGTGGTCGATGTACAGTTGTTGGTAGCCGCTCTTGGCCGTCGCAGGCTGGCGCGCGGCCCGTTCGGCCAGGCGCTCGGCCAGCGCGCTGTCGCTGATTTCGAGGTTCAGGATGCCGCCCGCGCAGTCGAGCGTGATCCAGTCGCCGTCGCGCACCACGCCCAGCGGGCCGCCGGCCATGGCCTCCGGCGCCACGTGCAGCACCACGGTGCCGTAGGCCGTGCCGCTCATGCGCGCGTCCGAAATGCGCACCATGTCCGTCACGCCTTGCGCCAGCAGCTTGGGCGGCAGGCCCATGTTCCCCACTTCCGCCATGCCGGGGTAGCCTTTGGGGCCGCAGTTCTTCATCACCAGCACGGAGTTCGCGTCCACCTCCAATTCCGGATCGATGATGCGGGCCTTGTAATGGTCGAAGTCCTCGAACACGACGGCGCGGCCACGGTGCTGCATCAGCGCCGGCGTGGCGGCCGATGGCTTGAGCACGGCGCCGCGCGGCGCCAGATTGCCGCGCAGAATGCAGATGCCGCCATCGTCCAGCAGCGGCTTGTCCAGCGGCCGGATCACCTCATCGTCGTACACGGGCGCGTCCTGGCAGTTCTCCCACAGCGTCTTGCCGTTGACGGTGAGCGCGTCGGGATGGGGCAGCAGCTTGCCGTCGCCCATGCGGCGGATGGCGCCGGGCAGGCCGCCGGCGTAATAGAATTCCTCCATCAGGAAGCGGCCCGATGGCATCAGGTCGACGATGGTCGGCATGCCGCGCCCGATGCGGGTCCAGTCCTCCAGCGCCAGGTCGACGCCGATGCGGCCGGCGATGGCCTTCAGGTGGATCACGGCGTTGGTGGAGCCACCGATGGCGGCGTTGACGCGGATCGCGTTCTCGAAGTTCTCGCGCTTCAGCACCTTCGACAGGCGCAGATCCTCATGCACCATCTCGACGATGCGGATGCCGCTCATGTGGGCCAGCACGTAGCGCCGCGAATCGACGGCCGGGATGGCGGCGTTGTGCGGCAGGCTGGTGCCCAGCGCCTCGGCCATGCAGGCCATGGTGGACGCCGTGCCCATGGTGTTGCAGGTGCCGGCCGAGCGCGAATGGCCCGATTCGGCGTGCATGAACTCGTGCATGGTGATGGTGCCGGCCTTGACCTGCTCGTGCAGCTGCCACACGGCGGTGCCGGAGCCGATGTCCTTGCCATTGAGCTTACCGTTCAACATCGGGCCGCCGCTGACGACGATGGTGGGCAGGTCCACGCTGGCCGCGCCCATCAGCAGGGCCGGCGTGGTCTTGTCGCAGCCGACCAGCAGCACCACGGCGTCCATCGGATTGCCGCGGATCGACTCCTCCACGTCCATGGACGCCAGGTTACGGGTCAGCATGGCGGTCGGGCGCAGGTTCGATTCGCCGTTCGAGAACACGGGGAATTCGACCGGGAAGCCGCCCGCCTCCAGGATGCCGCGTTTGACGTAATCGGCCAGCTGGCGGAAGTGGGCGTTGCAGGGGGTGAGCTCGGACCAGGTGTTGCAGATGCCGATAATGGGCTTGCCCTGGAATTCATGGTCGGGTATCCCCTGGTTTTTCATCCAGCTGCGGTACATGAAGCCATTCTTATCCTGGGTGCCGAACCACTCGGCCGAGCGCAGCTTGGTTTTCTTTGTCGCGGACATGCATTCCTCCTGGTTGAGCGCGCGGCACACGTGACCGTCCGCGCAGCGATGAGTGATGGTATTGCGGCCAGCCATCACAATCCAATCACTTATTCGTCCAGTTCGATATCGAAACGGATATCAGTCGAGAATGAAGAAGCGGTAGGCGATGGTGCTGCGATGGACCTGGCCCGGCCGCAGCATGGCGCTGGGAAAGGCCGGTTGGTTGGGGTTGTCCGGGAACTGCTGCGGTTCCAGGCACAGGCCGGTGCGGTGGCCGTGCTGGCCCGCGCCGCCCGTCAGGAAGTTCCCGCTGTAGAACTGCAGGCCCGGCGCCGTGCACGACAAGTCCAGCGCCCGGCCCGAGCCGGGATCGTGCAGCCGCGCGGCCAGCGTGGCGCTGGCGTGCGGGCGCGGGCGCAGGACGAAATTGTGGTCGTAGCCACGGCCCAGCGCCAGTTGCGGGTGCGCCGCGCCTATTTGCTCGCCCACCGCGCGCGGCGCGCGGAAATCGAACGGCGTGTGTTCGACCGGGGCGATGGCGCCCGTGGGAATCAGGCCGGCGTCCACCGGCGTGTAATGGTCGGCGGCGATCGTCAAGCGCTGATCGAGGATATCGCCCTGCCCCGCCAGATTGAAATAGGCGTGGCTGGTCAGGCTGACGGGCGTGGCCCGGTCGCTCTCCGCGCGAAAATGGATCAGCAATTCATTGGCGCGATTGAGTTCATAGAGCACGGTCAGCGCCAGATCGCCGGGGTAACCCTGGTCGCCATGCGGACTCACATGCGTGAGCGACAGCCGCGCCGCGCCGGCCTTCGCGCTGGGCGCGGCCTGCCACAAGGCCTTGTGCAGGCCGGCGCGCCCGCCGTGCAGGTGGTGCGCGCCGTCGTTGACGTCGAGCTGCACCGGCTGGCCGTCGCACTGGTAGCGGCCCTGCGCGATGCGGTTGGCGTGGCGGCCGATCAGCGCGCCGAGGTAGGCGCGGTCGTCCAGATACGGCGCGAGCGTCGCATGCCCGAGCGTGACGTTGGCGCACACGCCATCCCGGTCCGGCGCGTGGATCGCGGTGATGATGCCGCCGTAGTCGCTGATGCGGACCGTGAGACCGCAACCGTTATCGAGCGTGTACAGGCTGGCCGCGCGCCCGTCCGGCAACTGGCCGAACGGCGCGCGGGTGATGCTGGGGAGTCGCAGAGCGAACATGGCAAAAGATGCGCGGGCGCCGCGCCGGCCCGGCGTTATCCATGCCGGACCGACGAGGCGCCCTGCCCTGTCTTAGAACCAGGCTTCGACCTGCAGGCCGACCGAGGTGCCGTTGGTGGACGAACCGAAGGTCGGGCCGGCGTTGTTGCTGGCGTTGAGCGCGGCGGTGGCCGGGTCGTTCCACTTGGCGTAGGTGACGAAGGCGCGCAGCTCGGGACGCGACCAGTAGCCTTTGCCGGCCGTGATGGTCGGCGCGATGGTGATCGTGTTCAGGCGCAGCGTCTCGCCGCCGTTCGGCTGCGTCACGCGGTGGGTGCCCAGTTCCGCCTGCAGCTTGAAGTGCTCGCTCAGCGCGTACACGGGGCGCGCGCCCAGCGTGGTCCAGGTGCTGGAGCCCGCGTTCGACTTGTCGCGCTGGCCCAGCACCACGAACTCCATGCTGAATTCCGGCGTCGGCTGCATCACCAGGTCGTTGAAGACGCGGGTGCGGGTCACATCGCTGCCCAGCGTGGTGCTGCCGGACGCGCCGATGCGGTCGTTGCCCACGCCGATGCCCGTGCCGGGGCCCACGCCGTACTGGATGCCGAAGGTGTTGCCGCCGCCGAGCACCTTGTCCTGCTTGTGCAGCACCGTCAGCTGCCAGCCATTGTGCTTGTCCTTGCCCTGCGCCGTGATGATCGAAGTGGCGATGTCGATGGTGCCGCCCGGATTGACGGGCAGGCCTTCGTAGATCAGGTTCTGGCGCAGCGCCGATTTGTTGTCGGTGATCACGCCCGTGGTGACATCGGTGGTGACGCTGTCGTTGTCCTTGAACACGGCATAGCTGAATTTGCCGGGGCCGGCCTTGACGCCGTCGATACCGCCGCCGGTGCCGTTCAGGTTGATGAACTGCAGGTCCAGCATGTGGATGTCCGGACGGTAGTAGTAGCGCTTACCGATCCAGGCCACGCCGCCGTTCAGCACATCGATGCCCTTGGCTTCGACGTAGGCCTTGGCCAGGCCCAGCTTGGAGTCGCCGAAGTCGGAGCCGGAGTTCCACTCGTTGGCCCACAGCGTGCCGACGAAGCTCACGCCGTCGGGCGTCTTGGCGAATTCCTTGGTGTAGCCGCCTTCGAAATAGGCGTCGCACTCGTTGCCGAGGCGGTACTTCATGGTGTTGCCGCCCAGGCTGTAGCAATCTTGCGGGCCATGGCTGCTGCCCACGCCGGCGCGCAGGTAGCCGTGGAAGCCTTCCTCGTCGTGGCCGGCGTCGGCGCGGGCGGCGTTGCCGGCCAGCGTCATGGCTAGCGCCAGCGGCAGCATGGTCAGGATGCGTTGGTTCATCGTTGTCTCCTAATTGTTTTTGAAATGGATCGTCGTTCCGTGGAACTGGTATCACCGCACGCGGTTCAGATGCCGAGCTTGATACTAGTGGCTGCAACGATTCCTTTCCAATTACTTATTATTCAACTTCGATATCGGAAACGATATGTGCCGGTTCAGTGTCCGGCTGCGGCGCGGCGCGTGACGACAGGTGCGGCGGCGCCCTCTGCGCGGTCCAGCGCGCCGGCCAGCCAGGTCAGGCCGAGCGCGCCCAGCACGACGAGAGCGCCGATCCACGGCGTCGCCAGCAGACCGAGATGCACCACGATCAGGCCACCGGCCCATGCGCCACCGGCGATGCCGACATTGAACGCGGCGATGTTCAAGCCCGAGGCCACATCGACAGCCTGCGGCGCGTCACGCTCGGCGCGCTGCACGACGTACACCTGCAGGCCGGGCACGTTGCCGAAGGCGACGGCGCCCCACACCAGCACGGTCGCCAGCGCCAGCCATGCGTGTGCGGCGGTGAAGGTCAGCGCGAACAACACCAACGCCAGCAAGGCGAACACGATCTGCAAGGCCCGGATCGGCCCCTTGCGGTCGGCCAGCTTGCCGCCCCAGATATTGCCGAAAGCGACAGATACGCCATACACCAGCATCACCAGGCTGACGCTGCCGGCCGAGAAGCCGGAGACTTCCTGCAGGATGGGTGCAAGGTAGGTGAACGCGATAAAGGAGCCACCGTAGCCGAGCGTGGTCATGGCGTACACCAGCAACAGGCGCGGCTTCTTCAACACGGACAACTGCACCAGCAACGACGCGGGCTTGCTGGCGGCGACATCGTCCGGCACGAGGATCAGGCTACCGAAAAAGGCGAGCACGCCGAGCAAGGCCACAGCCAGGAAGGTAGTCTGCCAGCCAAAGGTCTGGCCGATGAAAGTACCGAGCGGCACGCCCGTCACCAACGCCACAGTGAGACCGGTGAACATCAGCGCGATCGCGCTGGCCGCTTTTTCCTTCGGCACCAGGCTGGTCGCGATGGTCGAGCCGATCGAGAAAAACACGCCGTGCGCGAGGCCGGTCAGCACGCGCGCCACCATCAGCGCCTGATAGCCGGGCGCCAGCCACGCGACCAGGTTACCGGCCGTGAACAAGGCCATCAGGGCCAGCAACAGGTGCTTGCGGTGCATGCGGCCGGTCAGCGCGGTGAGCACGGGCGCGCCGATGGCGACGCCCAAAGCGTACAGGCTGACCAGCAGCCCGGCCGACGGCACCGAGACGCCAAGGCTGGCGGCGATGGTGGGAATGAGGCCGACGATCACGAATTCCGTCGTGCCGATGGCGAACGCGCTGAGTGTCAGCGCCCAGAGTGCGAGAGGCATGGTTTTCCTTTGCTGTGGATGAACGATGTCTCGCAGTGTGTCGCTTGCGCTGTCAAAGAAAAAGCATAGACGATACAATACATCTTTGACCAAGGATCACAAATGCTGCATATTGAAGGATTGATTGCCTTCGTTTCGGTCATAGATAGCGGTTCGTTCTCCGCTGCGGCCGACCGGCTCGGGCAAACGCCGTCCGGCATCAGCCGCGCCATATCGCGCCTGGAAGCGCAACTGGGCACCACGCTGATCACGCGCACCACGCGCCGGCTCGACCTCACCGAAGAAGGCACGTGGCTGCTGGCGCGGGCGCGAAGCATCCTGGCCCAGTTGCAGGAAACGGAAGAACACATGCACGCCCGCCAGTCGCAGCCCTCCGGTCTGGTGCGGGTCAGCGCGGCGACGCCGGCGCTGATCCATCTGCTCGCGCCATTGATGGCGGCGTTCATGGATGCCTATCCGCTGGTGCGGCTGGAGCTGGTCAGCGGTGAAGCCATCGTCGACCTGATCGAAGCGCGGATCGACCTCGCGATCCGTATCGGCCCGCTGGCCGATTCCACACTGAACGCCAGACGCCTGGGCACGAGCCGCCTGCGGATACTGGCTTCACCCGATTACCTCGCGCGCCACGGCACACCGCAGAACCAGCAGCAGCTCGGCGCGCACCGCCTGCTAGGCTTCACGGCGCCCGCCACGCTCAACATCTGGCCCCTGCCCCAGCCGGGAGGCGACGGGCTGGCGGTGCAGCCCGCGATTGCCGCCTCCAGCGGCGAAACCGTGCGGCAGCTGGCGTTGGACGGCGCCGGCATCGCCTGCCTGGCCGACTTCCTGACGCATGGCGACGTGGCCGGCGGCCGGCTGGTGCCGGTGCTGGAGGCGGAAACGCTGCCGTGGAACCAGCCCGTGTGGGCCGTCTTCTACAAACAGGGAGCGCTTGCGCCGCGCATCGCGGCGCTGGTTGAATTTTTGGCGCTAGGGCTAAAAGGCGTGCTGAGGGGCTGAATGGAAAAGCGGCCGGATCGGTCCGGCATCGGGTGCCACGCACCGGGTCTCAGGTTTGTGGCACCACCAAGGTCACGCCGTCATAGCTGTCGCGACGAAAGACCTGATAGTGGCTCGAATCAGATTAAACGGTTGACCTTAGAATTAGGATAATGTCCGACGACCGGCAGTATCCGCCCCAACTCGGACCTTCACATTTTCCCAAAAGTAGCCGCTATAAGCCTTTCGGAGAGTTAACGCAACAAGCTAATATTTGAAACAGAATTTCTGACAGACTCCAAGAATTCACTGAACTGACTTGAAGGCGAAGAGGCAATGATTGAAAGCAATACGCTGTTTGGCAACTTCACGAGCGAAATATAACGCATTTCTTGGGAGTCTCCTGTACTCCATGTCTCGCACAGCTTGATTGAAGAATTTTTCCGAAGCTCCGGTTCATGGTGGGTTTCATTCGAAAACACTGGATTCAGAATCGCCGCACAACCAGCAGAAAAAATCTTTTCCCCTTTAGCCGCAGCCACAGGTGTAACCTGAACCATTAAACTTTTACCCTTTTCCCCAAAGTTACCCGTTTCATTATAGGAAAGCCCACCAAACATCTGAGGAACCACTTTTAAGCCCTTGGTGTTCAGATGTATCCCCATTGCTTTCTCCGATGAAATATGGCTCTATGCCGTTTCCAGTGGAAATTGACATCGGGTACCATGTCGGGTAACGCCATTTCATAGGTTCCAGAATCCT